>NZ_BAAAZP010000216.1:0-29865 GCF_039536965.1 Nonomuraea antimicrobica
CCCGGACGGCGCCGCCGGCACGGGCCGCGGCCCGGCGGCCACCCGGCCGGAGGCCAGCCCGATGCGATCCCGCCAGTCCCGCCGGGCGACGGAACCAGAGCCGGAGCCGGGCACCGGGTCAGGCACCGAGTCGGGCATGGAGCCGCTCAAAGGGTCGTTCAAGGGGTACCTCGATTCATCGCACGTCCCATTCCTCGATCTGCATCACCGGCCGGAGTTTCGCCTCCACGCCGGAGCCTGCGAAGTAGCGGTGCAGGTTGCCGTCCGCGAGCGCGTTGCCCAGCGCGGCCATGACCATGCCCTGGTCGAGCGCCAGGTACCACTTGGAGACGACGCCGGAGCGGACCGCGACCGCGTCGTAGAAGCCGCCGGGTCCGTAGGCGTCGAAGTCGCGGCGCAGCCGGGCCAGGTTGTCCAGGGCGGCCGACCGCGCGTACGGCAGGGCCAGGAAGCTGGCGTGCGGGGTCACGACGCCGTCGCCGTACGCGGCCGGTTCCGGCTTGGCGGGGCGGCAGCCCTCGTAGCCGGGGTCGGTGCTGGTGCGTTCGCGGTCGGTGGTGTAGCCGGGCTCGTCCATGCCGAGCTGGTCGACGCCGTACTCGCGGTAGCCGCCGTGCGGGTCGTTGGAGGGCGAGAAGCCCCAGTAGCCGTACTCGGCCTCGTCGAGGCCGTGCTCGATCTGGGCCCGGACGAACACCGGGTGGTTGCGGCCCCAGCTCCGCGGCGCCCACGCGGCCTCCGGCACCACCAGGTCGGGCATGAGGGCCTCGAACATCGAGCCGCCCCAGTTGGGGACGTAGCGCAGGCCGCGGTACTCGTACGTGCCCTCCCAGACGTTCACGCCCAGGTACCGCTTCCACGACCCGACCGGTTTCTGCTCCTGCCAGCCGAAGTCGCAGGCGTTGTCCGGGAAGGTGCGGTAGGGGCCGAAGTAGCTCTCGCGCGGGAGCTGGCCGAGCGCGATGCCCACGTACTGGCCGATGCGGGTCTCGGCGGGCGCGCCGTAGTGGTGGCAGGTGGAGTAGACGGTGACGCCGGTGCCGGCGTAGTCGCTGGGGACGTGGCAGCCCTCGGGCGGCTCCGGCCAGAAGCCGCCGCGCAGCAGGCCGGTGCCGGCGTCGGGGCGGGCCGCCGGGTCGTAGTAGGACCTGAAGTCCATCGAGGCCAGCAGCTCGCCCGCGGCCTTCGCGTGGGACGGTACGGCGTTGCGGACCATCATGAGGGCCGTGGCCAGCCAGCCGTTGTCCACGCTGGAGGCGAACGGGCGCACCGGGTCGCCGGTGTCCGGCCAGGCGGTGACGAGGCGGAGGGTGGCGGGGTCGTACCAGTTGTAGAACTGGCCGGTGGGGGTGTTGCGCTCCAGTTTCCGCAGGGCGGCGAGCACCCTGCCGACCCGGTCGGCGGCGTCGCCGCGGCTGATGATCCGCAGGTCGCGGGCGGTCAGGGTGCTCCACAGGTACGTGGCCACGTTGGTGGGCGAGGTGACCTTGGCGCGGGTCTTCAGGTCGCCGGTCACCTTGTCGGCGGGCAGGCCCGTGGCCGGCTCGACCATGGCGTCCATCGACCGCCAGGTGTCCCTGGCGTAGCGGTGGAGGACGCTGTCGGCGTTCGCGGGAAGGGCCGGCACGGCTACGGACAGCACGAGCAGGCCGGACAGGACCGCCTTGCGCATGGGGGGGTGCTCCTCTACTTGAGGCCGGTGGTGGCGATGCCCTGGACGAAGAAGCGCTGCAGGAGGACGAACAGGAACAGGATCGGTGCGATCACCACGACCGATCCGGCGACCAGCAGGTTGTAGTGGGTGCCCTCGAAGTCGTTGAGGATGTTGAGCGCGACCGGGAGGGTGTACATGTCCTCGCTCTGGGCGACCACGGCCGGCCAGAGGAAGTTGTTCCACGCCCCGAGGAACGTGATCAGCCCCAGCGTGGCCAGCGGCGGCCCGCACAGCGGCAGAATGATCCTGAAGAAGATGCGCAGCTCCCTGGCGCCGTCCACCCGGGCCGCGTCGATCAGCTCGTCGGGCAGGTCGGAGATGAACTGCCGCATCATGAACACGCCCAGTGGCGCCACCACGGTCGGCAGGATGATGCCGAGGAACGTGTTGACCAGGCCCAGCTTCGCGATCAGGACGAACTGCGGCACCACGAGCACGATCGCCGGGATCGCGAGCTGCACCAGCACCAGGCCGAAGGCCAGGCGCTTGCCCCGGAAGGAGAGCTTGGCGAAGGCGTAGCCGACCATCGAGCAGAACAGCAGGTTCGTGGCGACCAGCACGAGCGCGATGATCAGGCTGTTGGCGAACGCGGTGCCGAGGTCGACCCGCCCGAACAGCTCCCCGAAATTGTCCAGCGTCCACGTCTCGGGCCAGAACGTCGGCGGGTCGCGCCTGATCTCGCGTTCGGGCTTGAGCGAGCTGAGCGCCGTCCACAGGAACGGCCCGGCGACCAGCGCGAGCCCGAGGGAGAGCCCGAGGTAGGTCACCGCGCGCTGGCGGCGGGTCCTGTTCACCTGTTCCTCCCGAGCCTGAGCTGCAGCACGGCCAGTGCCACGATCACCGTGAACAGCACGGTCGAGGCGGCCCCCGCGTAGCCGTAGTTGCCGACCCCGAACTGGTCGAAGATGGCCAGCGAGGCCGACAGCGTGGAGTTGAGCGGCCCACCCCCGGTCATGACCAGCGGTTCCTCCAGGAACTGCATGAACCCGACCGAGCTGTAGACCGTGCAGAACAGCAGCACCGGGCGCAGCGCGGGCAGGGTGACCGCGTGGAACCTGGCCCAGCGGCCGGCGCCGTCGACCTCGGCCGCCTCGTACAGCTCTCTGGGGATGGTCTGCAGCGCGGCCAGCAGCACGACCATGTCGAAGCCGAAGCTGCGCCAGGCCGTCATCACGATGATCGCCGGCAGGGCGGTGCTCTCGCTCTGCAGCCAGTTCGGGCCGGCGATCCCGGCCAGCTCCAGCAGCCGGTTGACCAGCCCGGCCTGCGGCTCCAGCAGGAACTTCCAGGCCACGGCGACACCGATGATGCTGGTGATGTTGGGCAGGTAGTAGCCGAGCCGGAAGAACGCGGCGGGCAGGCGGGCGATCCCCGAGTTGAGCAGCACGGCGGCGGCCAGCCCGAGCCCGATGGTCAGGGGCAGCGCGGTGACGACGAACACGACGGTGTTGACGGCCGCCCTGCGCATGGCCGCGTCGTTCATCAGCCGCAGGTAGTTTTCGACGCCGACCACGTCGACGGCGAGCGGGTCGGCCACGTCGGTGCTGCGCATGTCGGTGAAGCTCATCCCGATGCCGACGAGCAGCGGGCCCAGGTAGAACACCGCGAACAGCACCACGAACGGCGCGACGAACAGCCAGCCGACCCCCGACCGGCGCAGGGTGCTCCTGACCTTCACCGGGGCCTGGGTGGGCGGGGCCTGCCTCGTGAGGACCGCCATGGCGCTACAGGCCGGTGCCGATCGTGTCGGCCTGCGACTGGATCGCCTTGGCCGTCTCCTCGGGCGTGGACCGGCCGCGGGCCAGCTTCTCCAGCTCGGTCTCCAGCACCCTGGCCACCTGCTCCCAGGTGGGGAACGGCGGCGGCGTCTTGGCGTCCTTGAGCTGCTCGCCGAAGACCTTCAGTTGCTCGTCGGCGGCCAGTTCGGGCTCCTGCCATGCCGACTGCACGGCCGGCAGCGCCTTGACCGTGGTGTACCACTTGGCCTGCACCTTCGGCTCGCTCAGCCACTTGATGAACGACCAGGCGGCGTCGCGGTTCGCGGCCTTCTTGAACACGGCCATGTCGGCGCCGCCCACGAAGCTCGTGCCGGAGACCGGGCCCTTGGGGTAGGGGGCCACGTCGAACTTGCCGGCGAAGCCGGGGCCGCCGTCGTTGTTCAGCACGCCGATCATCCACGGGCCGGAGAAGAAGCCGCCGACCTCGCCCTTGATGAACGTCTGGGGGAAGGCGTTCAAGGGGACGTCGGTGGGGGCCAGCTCCCGCGTGAACATCGACGCGTACTGCTTGAGCGCGGTCACCGTCTCGGGGGTGTCGAAGGTGTACTTGCCGTCCGTGACGATCTCGCCGCCCGCCTGCCAGATCAGCGGCAGCACCTCCTGCCAGGAGGCGCCGAGGGTGTAGCTCTGCTGGAAGCCGTCCTTGGCGCCGCCCTTCTCCTTGAGCGCCTCGGCGAACGCGGTGAACTCCTGCCAGGTCGCGGGCGGCTCGACCCCGGCCTTCTCGGCCTGGTCGGTCCGGTAGTAGAGGACGCGGGTCTCGACGTACCAGGGGACGCCGTACGCGGTGCCGTTGACGTTGACGGTCTGCCAGGCGCCGGGGAAGAAGGCCGCCGGGTCGACCAGGTTGCCCGGCGTCGGCTCCAGCGCGCCGGTCTTGGCCAGCTCGCCCGACCAGGTCGAGCCGATCATGCTTACGTCGGGCGTGGCCCCGCCCGCGATGGCCGCGGTGATCTTGTCGTGGGCCACGTCCCAGCCGATGGCGGTGACGTTGACCTTCACGCCGGGGTTGGCGCTCTCGAAGTCCTTGACGAAGGCGCCGAGCGCTTTGCCCTCCTCGCCCATCGCCCAGACCGTGACCTCGCCGCTGATCTTGCCGGTCGTGACGTCCTGCGCCTGCTCGGGCGCCCTGTCCGCGCTACGGCCGCAGCCCGCGGCCAGGGTCGCGAGGGCCAGCGCGCCCGCGGCGGCGCGCCGGGTGGTGGTGTTCACGTTCGTGCCTCCTGGGGGTGGTGACCACAACTGGCGCGGATGACCGGCTCGGTGGTCAGGGTGAGGTGGTTCGGGGTGTCGCGAACCCCGGTGATCAGTTCGTCGAGCGCGCGGGCGGCGCGGGCGCCCAGCTCGCGCATCGGCTGCCGTACGGTGGTCAGCGCCGGGCGGGCGTGCCGGGCGGCCATGATGTCGTCCCAGCCGGTCACGGCCACGTCGCCGGGCACGTCCAGGCCCAGTTCCTCGGCGGCGAGCAGCGCCCCCAGCGCCACCTCGTCGTCGGAGCAGACGATGGCCCGCGGTCTGCCCGCGCCCTTGAGCAGCTTCCTGGCCGCCTCGAAGCCGCTCTCCACGGTGTAGTGGCCGGTGTCGACGGCCTCGATCGCGCCGCCCAGCTCCGCGCGCACGCCCCGCCAGCGCTCGTCCACGTCGTCGCGGCTGGTCAGGGGCGCGCCGAGGAAGGCGAAGCGTTCGTAGCCGTGGTCGCGCAGGTGCCGGGCCAGCGCGCGGGCCGAGGCGGTGTTCTCGCTGCGCAGCGTGTCGGCGCCGGGCAGCGGGTCGCGTGAGAGGAACACCAGCCGCACACCCAGCCGGACCAGCTCGCCCACCAGCAGCTCCGGCACGGCGTGGCCGAAGATCAGCATGCCGTCGACCCGCCCGGCCAGGTCCTTGATCAGGTCGTTGACCCGCGTGCGCCCCTTGGTGGACAGGATGACCACCGAGCGGCCCAGTTCGGAGGCGACCTCCTCGTAGCCGAGCAGGACCTCGGTGTAGTACGGGCCCGCCAGGTCGGGGAAGACGATGCCGTTGGCGGCGTGACGGCCCTCGGCCAGGCTGACGCCCAGGCGGCTGGGCGTGAAGTTGAGCTCCTCGACGGCCTTGAGCACCTTCTCCCGCGTCTTGGCGGCCACGGGGCCGGTGCCGCGCAGGGCCCTGGAGACGGTCGCGATGGACACGCCCGCCCGCTTGGCCACTTCGTAGATGGTCACGTCCATGGAGCACGTCTTCCTTTCGTGTAAGCGCTTTCATGGTGCCGTGCTGTAAGCGCTTACACAAATGCAGTGTGCCAGCCTTGTTAACTTCTCGTACAGACCTCACCAGGTAACGGTGAGGTCACGCCCGCGGTGGGTAGGTCGCCGACATGCTCTATGGCGACGAACACGTCCGGCGTTATCAGGAGACCGACGGGGCCGAAGGCCACGACTGGAACAACACCGTCGTCCTGCTCCTGACCACGAAGGGCCGCAAGTCGGGCAAGCCCTTCACCACGCCTCTCATCTACCAGCCGTACGGCGACGACTACCTGGTGGTCGCGTCGAAGGGCGGGGCTCCCGACCATCCGCAGTGGTACAAGAACCTGCTGGTCGATCCCGACGTGCAGGTGCAGGTCAAGGGCGACAGGTTCAGGGCCACGGCCCGTACGGCCGGGCCCGGCGAGAAGCCCGACATGTGGCGGGTGATGGCCAGGACCTGGCCCGACTACGACGAGTACCAGAAGAAGACCGACCGGGACATCCCCGTGGTCGTGCTCGAACGCGTCAAATGACGGAAGGCCCCGCCGGCGGCGGGGCCCTCCTTCCTTTCCTGGCCTGTCACTTGATCTGATAGGCCCTGACGACGGTCTCGGCGAACGCGTTGCCGCCGGTGTCGGCGGCCTTGACGCGCAGCGAGACGTACTTCCCGCGCGCCGAGGCCGGGTGCCAGGTCTCGGCGGACCATCCGCCCTTGCCCGACGGGTGCACCAGCGTGGGCAGCCAGGTGCGGCCGTCGTCGTAGGAGACGTCGACGGTGAGCGTGCGCAGCTTCAGGTCGGGCGAGCCGTCCTGGCGCTGGACGCTGAGCGGGATGCGCATGTGGCCGGCGGCGGCCCGGTTGCGCTCGTCCAGCTCAGGGCTGATCTTGACGGCGAGCAGGGGCAGCACCTGCCGTTCGCCCGCCTCGGGGGTCTTCGAGCGGAACCGCCACTCGGCGCTCACCCGGGTCGAGACCGTGGTCTGCGCCGGGTCGCGGTCGGCCGTCATCGTGAGCCGGTACTCGCTCTCCCGCTGGTCCGCGGGCACCTCGATCGAGCCGGGCAGGTAGTCCGCTTCGTAGATCTCCTTGCCGTCGCGGTAGAGCCTGGTCTGCGGGGCGGTGTACTCGCCGTAGGAGACGCGGTCGGAGGTGGAGTCCTCGAACAGCCCGGTCGCGAACTGCATCATGTCCTCCTGGCGCCAGGTGAGGTCGCCCCGGGGGGTGAGCCCGGCCGCGAAGACACCGTTGTTCCAGCTTTCCGTGGTCTTCTGTCCCGCGCGGTAGGACCTGGTCTCGCCGAAGAAGAACTGGTCCACGTCGTTGAAGCCGTCCGGCGGGAGCCGGTACTGGACGAAGGACGGATACCAGCCGGTGTCGCCGGGCGTGTAGTACTCGGTCCTGCGGAAGGGCAGCGGGAGGTGCGAGAGGTGCACGTACGGCATCCACGCCAGTTCCTTGCCGTACAGCACGGGCAGCGCCATGTGCTCGCCGGTCTTGGCGTCCTGCTGGGTGGCGTACGTGGAGGTGACCTCGGCGAGGTCGCGGCGGCGCGGGCGGTAGCCGGGGTCGGCGGGGATGCGCGGCTCGGCCTTCATCAGGTGGTAGAAGTACGGGCTGGCGTCATAGGTGCCGTCGCCCTTCGGCTTGGCCCACTGGGTCCAGCGGTAGTAGGCGAAGTTCTTGCTCGCCGTACGGGTGGTCGGGATGGCCTTGACGCCCGTCACCCGGTCCGCGCCCCACAGGCCGGACAGGTCCACGTCCACGCCCAGCGGCTGCTCGCCCTCGATGAGCTGGAGCATGCCGAGCATGCTGATGGCCAGCCGCGCGGTCGGCTCCTCCGTACGCACGTCCACCGGCTTGGCCCGGCGGGCGTCGGCGGTGACGACGCGGTCGGCGTCCAGGGTGAACTCCGGTTCCGCGGCCATCACGATGGTGCCGTCGTGGTCGGCCATCAGCGTGACGACCGTGTAGCGGTGCCCCTTGATCAGCCGGAGGTCGAGAGTGCCGCCGGAGATGTCGTAGTTGTTCTGTTCCTTGGCGTCGAGGTCGATCACCCCGGCGAAGGCGTTCCGCGGGGCCTGGCCGTCCGAGCCGGTGAAGCTCAGCTTGAGCGCGCGCTGCTCCGGCTCGACCCGCATGCCGATGCCGGTGCGGACGGTGACCTCGCCGCCCGTCGCGACGACCGTGCCGCTGAAGACGCCGATGGCCTCGGGCCGGGCGGTCACCGTGACCTGGGCGGTGCCGTGGGCGGGCACCTCGACCGCGTCGGCGCCGAGCGTGAACGGCGTCACGGGCTCGCCGCGGCCGTCCTTGGCCGTCACGGCGAGCTCCAGCCGGACGGCGGCGTCGCCGTCGTTGCGGTAGGTGAGCGTGCGTTCCTTCGGCGCGGTGTCGGGCAGTTCGAGGTCTCCCATGGCGAGCGCGGCGGGCTCGGCCGTGACCTGCTGGGTGACGGCGCGGGCGACGTCCACCCGGCCGGAGCCCTGGATGTAGGCGCCCAGCTCGTCGCCGGGGGCGGTCGAGGCCATCAGCGCCGTCTTGATGCGGTCGGCCTTCCAGTCGGGATGCAGCCCCGCGAGGATGGCCGCCGCGCCCGCCACGTGCGGGGTGGCCATGGACGTGCCGCTCATCGCCGTGTGCGACTCGTCGACGGGGGACCCGCCGGAGGTGCCCACGGCCCTGGCCGCGACGATGTTCACGCCCGGCGCGATCAGGTCGGGCTTGATCGCGGCGTCGCCCGCGCGCGGGCCGGTGCCGCTGAACTGGGCCACCGTGTCGTCGTCGCGGTAGGAGGCGCCGACCGACAGCGCGCGGTCGGCGGTGCTCGGGGAGCCCAGCGTCTGCGGCCCGTCGTTGCCCGCGGCGATCACGAAGAGCGTGCCGTACTTCTCGGAGAGGTTGTTGACGGCCTGCTCCGCCGGGTCGTCGCCCGGGGTGTCGGAGCTGCCGAGGCTGAGGTTGGCGATGCGGGCGCCGTTCTCGGCCGCCCAGGTCATGGCCTCGATGACGGCCGAGTCGGGGCAGTACCCGCTCTGCTCGCAGACCTTGCCGATCAGCAGCCGGGCGCCGGGGGCGACGCCCTTGTACCGGCCGCCCGACGCCGCGCCGGAGCCGGCGATCGTGGCCGCGACGTGGGTGCCGTGGCCGTTGAGGTCGCGTACGTCCGGCTCGGAGGTGAAGTTCGCGCTCTTGGCGACCAGGCCCTGGAGGTCCGGGTGGTCGGGGTCGTAACCGCTGTCGAGCACGGCGACGGGGACGTCCTTGCCGGTGTGACCGGCCGCCCAGGCCGCGGGGGCGCCGATGTGCGGGACGCTGACGTCGAGTGACAACTTGGCCTTGCCGTCGAGCCAGATCTTCGCGGGGGCGGCCGCCGTCCGCGCCTGTCCGGTCAGCGACTTCCAGAGGTCGCCGGTACGCGGCTCGCTCCTGGCGACGCCGTTGATCGCGGTCAGCGGACGGCCGCCCGCGGCGCGCAGCGCGGCGGCCCCGGTCTGCTCCGGGTAGGTCAGGATGAGCGGGAGCCCCGGGCTGGCGGCGTCGTCGTAGCCGAGCGCGGCCAGTTGGGTGACGTCGAACAGCCGGGGGTCGAGCCTGCCCTCGGCCAGCAGGGGCATGGCGTCCACGGGCACGACGCTGAGCCCGTCGCCGGACCGGCGGTGGATGAAGTTGATCTTCTCCCGGCCGGGGCCGGGGGCCACGTCGAGCTGCGTCTCCTTGGTGGGGAGCGTGCGGAGGGTGACCTTGTCCCCGGTGATGAGGGTGATCGTCTTGGCGGGTTCTCCCTGGTTGGGAGCGGGTTCTCCCTGGGCGGAGTGCGGCGCGGCGGGCGTCGCCTGGGCCGGCGCGGCCAGCGTGGTCACGGCGGCTATCACGACGCCCAGAAGAGCGGTTCTCTGTTGCACACCCCGCTTTCTAATGGTTGGTTAATTTTGGGGACAAGGTGGTTTAAGTGGCCTATTGCGGCAACTGCCGGAAATGGCCAAGATCGTAGCCATGGTGGATGAGAGCCGGGCACTGGAGGTCGTGGGGATCAGCGCGTTCGACGAACGCGTGTACCGCGGCGTGCTGGCCTGCCCCGGGATCACGGTGCAGGAACTCGTCATGAGGAGCGGCGAGAGCGCCGGGCGCATCCAGTCGTCGCTGGGCAGGCTCCGCGCGATGGGCCTGGTCAGCCGCCTGTGGGGACGCGCGCCCCGCTGGACCGCCACGAACCCGGGCACCGCCATCCGCTCCCTCGTCCGCGACATGCAGAGCGAGCTGGACCAGCTCACCGACACGGCGGACGAGCTGGAGGCGGCCTTCCGCACCGTCGGCACCGATCCCGAGGGCGGCGGGCAGTTCGAGGTGCTCGCCGGGCCGGAGGAGCAGGCCCGCTGGTACGTCCGGCTGCAGCAGGAGGCCAAGGAGGAGGTGCTGACCTTCGACCGGCCCCCGTACGTGCTGGACTACCACAACCCGCTGCAGACCGGCCTGCTCCGCAACGGCGTGCGCTACCGCACCCTGTACGTGCCGGAGGCGTTCGACCACGCGGGAGCCCTCGACGAGGTCGGCGCCCTGATCAGGGCGGGCGAGGAGGCGCGGATCCTGCCCCGGCTGCCGTTCAAGATGGCGATCGTCGACCGGCGGCGGGCGGTCATGCCGCTGCACATGGACCCGCCGCTGACGCGCGGCGTGCTGATCAGGGGCTCCACCATGGTGGTGGCCCTGGTGGAGCTGTTCGAGCGCCTGTGGCGGGAGGCGCTGCCGGTGCGTCCCGAGCTGTGGTCGGTCGACGGCTCGCCGCCGCCCGCCGCCGAGGAGGAACAGGATCCCGAGCCCGGCCTGGACCTCGGCGTCGAGGATCGCAGGCTGCTGGCCCTGCTGGCGGCCGGGCTCAAGGACGACGCCATCGCCCGCCAGCTCGGCACCAGCCCGCGAAGCCTGCGCCGCCGCCTGCGCCACCTCCTCGACGAGCTCAATGCCGAGACCCGCTTCCAGGCCGGAGCCCAGGCGGGCCGCCGGGGCCTCGTGTGACCTCAAGGGCCCGCCCGGCCGCAGATGCCGCGGGTCGGTCTCAGGCCGGGTTGGTCTCAGGTGCGGGCTCGCGTCCCGCGGTTGAGGTCAGGTGCGCAGGCTCGCGTAGAGGTCGAGGGTGCGGTGGGCGACGCGTTCCCAGGAGAAGTGGTCGACGGCGCGGGCCCGGCCCGCCCGGCCCATGGCGCGCGCCCGCGCCGGGTCGCCCAGCAGGGCGTTGACCCGCTCGGCCAGGTCGGCGGCGAAGCGGCCGGGATCGTGCGGCGTGCCGTCGGGCCCCTGGGAGATGGGCACCAGCAGGCCCGTCTCGCCGTCGGCCACCACCTCGGGGATGCCGCCCGTCGCCGTGGCCACCACGGCCGTCTCGCAGGCCATCGCCTCCAGGTTCACGATCCCCATCGGCTCGTAGACCGACGGGCACACGAACACCGTGGCGTGCGTCAGTAGCTGGATCACCTCGGGCTTGGGCAGCATCTCCTGGATCCAGAACACGCCGTCGCGGCCGAGCCCGCGCACCAGCTCGGCCACCTCGGCGGCGATCTCCGGCGTGTCGGGCGCGCCCGCGCACAGGACGAGCTGCGCCCCCGGGTCGAAGGCGCGGGCCGCGTGCAGGAGGTGGACCAGGCCCTTCTGGCGGGTGATGCGGCCGACGAAGACGACGTACGGACGGCTCGGGTCGACCCCGTGCTTCTCCAGGACGTCGGTGGCCCGGTCGGGGGCGTACTGGGCGGTGTCGATGCCGTTGTGGATCACGCTGACCCGCTCCGGCGCGATCTCCGGATAGGCGGCCAGTACGTCGCGCCGCATGCCCTCCGACACCGCGATCACCGCGTCGGCGGCCGTCAGCGCGGCGCGCTCGGCCCAGGACGAGACCGCGTAGCCGCCGCCGAGCTGCTCGGCCTTCCACGGCCGCAGCGGCTCCAGGCTGTGCGTGGTGACCACGTGCGGGACGCCGTACAGCAGTTTGGCGACGTGCCCGGCGAAGTTGGCGTACCAGGTGTGGGAGTGCACGACGTCGGCGCCCTCGCAGGCGGACGCCATCTCCAGGTCCACGCCGAGCACCTGCAGCGCGGGGTTCGCGCCTGCCAGCCGATCGGGCACCCGGTAGGCCGAGACGCCCGGCTCGACGCGATCGGCCCCGAAGCAGCGCACGCGTACGTCGGCCAGCTTCCGCAGCTCTCTGGCCAGGTATTCCATGTGCACTCCGGCGCCGCCGTACACCTCCGGCGGATACTCCCGGCTGAGCAGGTCAACACGCATGAGACGACCTTAAGGGGGACTCAGGCCAGGAAAACACCTCGACAAGCCCAGGGTCGGCAATACCGCTCCGTACATCGTTCCCAAATCAGGACACGCCGCCGAGTACGCCGTGCGGGGTTTCGTCGATAGATCGGCCATTTGAGGGTAGCGTCCAGGGCATGAGGTCGCGGAGGGTGCTTGCGGTCGTGCTGGCAGGTGGAGAGGGCAAGAGGCTCATGCCGCTCACGGCGGATCGGGCGAAACCGGCGGTGCCGTTCGGCGGGATGTACCGGTTGATCGATTTCGTGCTGTCCAACCTCGCGAACGGCGGCTTCCTGCAGATCGTCGTACTGACCCAGTACAAGAACCACAGCCTCGACCGGCACGTCTCGCGCACCTGGCGGCTGTCGGCGATGCTGGGCAACTACGTCACCCCGGTGCCCGCGCAGCAGCGCCTCGGGCCGCGCTGGTTCTCCGGCTCGGCCGACGCGCTCTTCCAGAACCTCAACCTGATCTACGACGAGATGCCCGAGCACGTGATCGTGTTCGGGGCCGACCACATCTACCGCATGGATCCGCGGCAGATGGTCGAGCAGCACGAAGACTCCGGCGCCGACGTGACGGTGGCGGCGATCAGGCAGCCTCTGTCGCTGGCCGACCAGTTCGGCGTGATCGAGACCGATCCCGAGGGCCGCCGGATCGTGGCGTTCAGGGAGAAGCCGAAGGACGCGGTGGGCCTGGCCGACTCCCCCGACGAGGTGTTCGCCTCGATGGGCAACTACGTGTTCAAGACGCAGTCGATGATCGACGCGCTGCGGGAGGACGCGCTCGACCCCACCAGCAAGCACGACCTGGGCGGCAACATCATCCCGATGCTGGTCAAGTCGGGCGGCGCCGACGTGTACGACTTCGCCAACAACATCGTGCCCGGCTCCAGCGAGCGCGACCGCGGCTACTGGCGCGACGTGGGGACACTCGACGCGTACTACGAGGCCCACATGGACCTCATCTCGGCGCACCCGGTCTTCAACCTCTACAACGACAAGTGGCCGATCTTCACGGGCCACGACCCGCTGCCCCCTGCCAAGTTCGTGCACAACGACGGCGACCGCGTGGGCCGGGCCATCGACTCGCTGGTCTCCCCCGGCGTGATCGTCTCCGGCGGCACGGCGATCAGGTCGATCCTGTCGCCGAAGGTGGTGCTGCACTCGCACTCGCTGGTGGAAGACTCCGTGCTGATGGAGAACGTCAAGGTCGGGCGGGGCGCGATCGTGCGCAAGGCGATCATCGACAAGAACGTGGTGATCCCCGACGGAGCCCGGATCGGCTTCGACCTCGAATACGACCGCACCCGGTTCGCGCTGACCAGGGGCGGGGTCGTGGTGATCGGCAAGAACGAGATCGTCGACCGGTGAACGACCCGGCTGACGGGATGATGCGGGGCTGACCGGCCGTGCCCGGCTTCGCGGCCCGGCCGGTGACGGGTCGGTGACGGGTCGGTGACGGGCCCGGACCGACGACGAGCGATGTGATCGTGACCAGGGTGTGAAGGGGTGTCCGCCGCGTTCGGGGTGCGAATGCGCCTGGGCGCGGGCGACGCGGCGGAGACAGGGGAGATCGAGCAGCCGAGGAAGCCGCCCGTCGTGGCCGCCGCGGCGATCAGGCCGCGGCGGCGGCACTCCGGGCACCCGGCGGGCCGGGTCCTCGTGGTTGAGGCGACGGCGACCCGGCGAACCGGGTCCTCAAGGTGACGCTACGGCGACCCGGCGGAGCGGGTCTTCGTGAGGCTGCGATGGCGGTCCGGCCGCCCGACGAGGTCCCGGTTCACCCGAAGGTGTCCCGGGACCGCGCCGGGCCGGCCTCCAGAACCGGCCGTGCGAGGTTCTGGAATCGGACCGCGACAGGTCAGAAGCGGTCCATCCAGGTGCCGGGCCAGCCGAAGTCGTTCCATCCCCAGCCGTGGTGCCCGTGATGCCCGTCGTGACCATGGTGGTCATGGTGGCCATGGTGGTCGTGATGCCCATGGTGAGGGTGGTGGCCGTGGTGGCCGTGGTGGCCGTGGTGACGGTGGTGGCCGTGGTGGTGGCGCGGCCAGCCCCAGCCCTCGTGGTGACCGCGGTCCCAGCCGCCGTCACGGCCGCCGTCCCACTCGTCGCCCTCGTCGCCCTCGTCGTCGCCGTCCCACTCTCGCTCGTTGTCCCAGTCGTTGTCCCGGTCTTCCTCGTTGTCCCAGTCGTTGTCCCAGTCGTTGTCGCTGCCCCAGCGACTGTTGCCGTGACCGTGACCGTTACCCCAGCGACCGTTGTCCCAGCTACCGTTCCAGTCGCCGGTGCCCCAGGAATCGGTGTCCCAGGTCGGGTGCTCTTCCTTGCCCTTGTGCTCTTCCTTGACCTGCTCTTCCTTGGCCTGCTCTTCCTTCGCCTGCTCTTCCTTCGCCTTGTGCACTTCCTTGGCCGCGCTCAGGCGGCCGTCGCACGCCCCGGCGTCGCGGCGGCCGGCGTACACGCCCCAGCGGTCGATGCGGAGCGAGTGCGAGATGTCGGCGATGCTGAGGTCGCAGCGAATCTCGGCGGTGGCCGGCGTGGCCATGGCGATGAGTGCGGCGGTGGTGGCGATCGCACCACTGGCCGCTATGAGCTTACCTTTCATGATCTCCCCCTGTAGTCACGATGTGACAACGCTTCATCACTGTACGTAGTCAGTCCCGGAAGGTCGCGTAACGCCACGCGTGAACATCTCGTCACCTTGACGAGGTAGACGGGCGTGATCGCGCTTATGTCGCCACCTGGCCGGAGATAGTCGATTACGCAGGGTAATCAGACTTCGGCACGACTCCATAGCCTTCGGTTATGGCGACAGGTCTTGGACCCGGGCGGCGTGGCGCGCGCATCATCGTCGCCATGAGAACGCACCCCTCCCTGCGACCCTCCCCGCCCGTTCACAGGAGGTGGGCGGCGGCACTGGCCGTGAGCGTCCCGCTCCTGCTGGCGGCGGCCTGCGGCACCCCGGCCGCGACACCGGCCACAACACCTCCCGCGGCGCCCGGCACCACACCGGCCGCGACACCTGCCGCGACACCGGGCACGGGCACCGGCGCAGGGTCCGGCACCCCGCCACCACCGCCCGCGACCACCACCACGGCGACAGCGGCGGCGGTGCAGGGCGTGGACCGCGCGGCGCAGGCGTACGTGGACGCCGTCAACGCACGCGACCTGGAAGCCCTCGTCGCCTCCTTCGCCCAGGACGCCGAGATCGTCGACGTCTCCCGGAGCATCCGCGGGCACGACGCCATCCGGGAGTGGGCGGGCAACGAGGTGATCGGCGGCACGCTGCGCGTGGTCTCGATCGCCGAGGACCGGCCGGACGGCCAGAAGCTGCTGGTCCACTGGGCTCCCGCGGGCTCCGGCGGGTGGCGGGCCCACTACGACTTCACGGTCGGGGGCGGCCGCATCGTCAAGGCCGACCTCCAGTACGCCTGACCGACGCGACCGGGCGCCCCCGAGGCCGGGCGGCCGGGCGGCCGGGCGGCCGGGCGGCCCACATGACCGGATATGCGGCAATTGGGTCTTGTAGCGGCCTTGGTTCGGGATCACCCTGAACGGCAGGAGGCACTGACATGTCGCACCCACTCGGAGTCAGCCGTCCGGACCTCGAAGTCGCCGACCTGCCCACGCCCGAGGAGGTCTTCAAGGTCTCCAAGATCGGCCCCAAGGAACTCGTCAAGTACGCCGTCGGCCCGAGCCTGATCGCCCTCGGCATCTCCATCGGCAGCGGCGAGTGGCTGCTGGGCCCGCTGAACGTGGGCCAGTACGGATTCGTCGGCGTCGGCTGGGTCATCCTGGTCTCGGCCCTGCTGCAGACGTTCTACAACGTCGAGTGCAGCCGCTACGTCCTCGCGACCGGCGAGACGCCCGTGGTCGGATGGGGCCGCGTGCCGCCCGGGTGGGGCCTGTGGGTGCCGTTGTCCGTCCTCATCGTGATCTTCTCGTTCATCGCGGGCGGCTGGGCCGCCTCGGCGGGACAGGGCGTGTACGCGCTGGTCCACGGCGTGCCGCCGGCCGCCGACGCCGTCGAGCCGCGGCTGTGGGCCATCGGGCTGCTGATCCTGGTGTTCCTCATCACGGCGTTCGCCCGCCGCATCAGCCGCACGCTCGAACTGGCCAACTGGGTGATGGTCGGCTCCGTCCTGCTCGCCCTGCTGGCCGTCGACCTGCTCGTGGTGCCGTTCAGCCAGTGGTGGGAGGGCATCCGCGGCTTCATCACCCCGGCCGCCCCGCCCGCTGGAATCACCGCCACCCAGCTCGGCGCGCTGGCCGGGTTCACCGCGCTGGCCTCGGGCCTGAACTGGTACGTCATGGGCCACTACCGCGACAAGGGCTACGGCATGGGCCACCGCGTCGGCTACCTCTCCGGCCTGCGCGGGCAGCGGACGGAGGTGCTGGCCAGCGGGGTCACCTTCCCCGACGACGAGCGCAACCGCGGGCTATGGCGGCGCTGGTACCGGCTGCTCATGGTGGACATGTGGGGCGTGTTCTTCGTCGGCGCGATCCTCGGCATGCTGCTGCCCACGCTGCTCATGGCACAGGCCGTCGCGATGTCCGGCGAGCGGCCCACGCGGGCCAACGTGCCGACGTTCGTGGCCACCGCGCTCGGCGACGAGTACGGCCGAGTCGTCTTCTACGTCGCGCTCGTGGTCGGCGTGCTGATCCTGTTCTCCACGCAGCTCGGCATCTTCGAGGCCATGGTGCGCGTCACCACGGACGCGGCCAACGCCACCAGCCCTCGCCTGCGCGCCCTGATCCAGGGCGACCCGCGGCGCTTCTACTACCCGTTCATGATCCTGCTGCTGGTGCTGATCTCGATCGTCATCTTCCAGTCGCTGCCCGTGGGACTGGTCGAGTGGTCGGCCAACATGTCGAACCTGGGGGCGCTGATCTATCCGTTCCTGCTGATGTATCTCAACAGCAAGCTGCCGCGGCCGGCCCGCCCGCGCCCCTGGCACTACGTCATCCTCGTGCTCAACTTCCTGTTCTTCGGCTTCTTCTTCGTGAACTTCATCGCCGACTTCGTGGGAGACCCGCTGGTGACGTTCTAGCCGGTGAACTCGGCGTGGAAGCTCGCCTCGGCGGCGTGGCCACGGACGACGAGGACGCCGAGGGGGCGGCCGTTGGGGTTGCCTGGCGCGGCGGCGGCGTAGGCGGTGAAGCCCTCGGGGAACGTCAGGGTGAGACCCGGCGCGCCCGCGACGCCGTGCCACGTGCCTTGGAGCAGACCGCCGGGGACGGTGAGGCGGCGCACGTCGCGGAGCCAGGTGTGGCCGAGGTCGGCGTCGTCCAGCACGGCGGGGACGGCCGGGGACGGCGTGGTGAACGTGCCGTCGCCGTGGAAGGCCCACTCGATCTCGTCGGGGCCGGCCAGGGTGAGCGTGAGGACGTCCGTCCAGCCGTGGTCGTGGACGGTGATCGTACGGCGCAGCACGTGCCCGTCCCAGGCCGACTCGGCCGTCACCCGGCGGGGCGAGAAGCCGACGATGCGGCCGGTGTGGGGCGGCTGCGGGCGGGCGCCGACCGTGACCGTGTTGTGCGCGACCGGCGAGCGCATCCACGAGGTGAAGGCGGCGCCGTAGCCGCTGGTGCCGAGGTCGAGGCTGGACCAGCCGGTGGCGGTCCGCACGTCGACGGCCAGCTTGTCGCGGTGGTCGTGCCAGCCGGCGTCGGGGCCGGAACGGACGGTCAGCCGGACGCCCGGCGACCGCAGGAGGGCGATGCCGGGTCCCGGCCACACGAACGAGTCGTCGGCGGGCTCCGGCGTCTCCTGAATGTCGTCGGGGCCGAAGACGAGGGCGGCCACCGAGGCGCGGTGCGGCAAGGGGTCGGTGGTCTCGGGGACGCTCGCGCCGTACCAGAGGCTCAGCGGTGACGGGCCCGCCGGGCGATGGTACGGCGCCACGTCCGGCCGGGCGGCGGGCAGCAGCGTCCAGGCGGCCTCGGCCAGCGGCGCGAACCCGGACACGAAGCAGTCGGCCCAGCCGTCGCCGTAGGCCGGGAAGCGGCCGTCGGCGTAGGCCAGCAGCGGCGGCGCGGCGACGGCCCTGGCCAGGCGGGCGGCCGACTCCTCCGACAGGCCGCCAGGGCCGGTCGCCTCCACGTAGGACAGCAGGGCGGTGAGCGCGTAGTAGTGGTAGTGCGGGTTGATCTCGTACCAGAGTCCCTCGGGGTGGAAGCCCTGCCTGATCTGGGCCTCCGCGCCGTAGTCCGAGTCGCGGCACCAGGTCAGCAGGCCGGTGTCGCCGAGCCTGGCCGCGCACTCGGCGAGGGCGGCCAGGAGCCAGCAGTGGATGTTGTGCACGGCGCCGACCTGGGGGCGGAGGAGGTCGATGATCGCCTCGGCCATCCGGTCCACCTGGCGGTCCGTCTCCTGGGAGAGCGCTCCGTCCGACCAGCGGGCGGCGCGCAGGAGGCCGATCGCCCACACGGCCTCGTCCAGCGACTGGGGTTGCACCCGTCCGGTTCCCGCGGCCTTTCCGTGCGGCTGGTAGGCGAGGTAGTCGCGCGCGTACGTGCCCAGGATCCGCTCCAGCTCGGCCCGCGCCCGCCCGCCCTCGACCGCCGCCGCCTCGGGCTGGTGGCGGGTTTCCGGAGGCGGGGTGAGGTGGAGGAGGAGGGCGGCGCGCTGGGCCTGGGCGGCGACGGCGTTGTGGGTCATAGTCCGCCAGGCCCCGTCCCACGGCTCCCCCGCGTACACCTCGCCGCATTCCGTACAGGCGTGGCGGTCGGGGCCGGCCGGGTCGAAACGCAGCGCGCTCCCGTCGGCGTCGCAGAAGTAGTGGTGCGTCCACGCCGACTCCCGCTCCGGCCCTGGGATCGGCAGGCCGCGCCACGCCTCGAAGCCCTCGCGCAACGCCGCCGCGACCGCCGCCGCCCACGGCCGGGTCTCGACGCGGCCCCGCACCGCGAACCAGTCAGGACCGTAAGCCACGGCACCGCCTCCAGCATCCTTGACCGCGCGTCACCGTGACCCCGTCACCCGCAACGTCCGACGACATCCCGATCGGCGCCCCTATGACCTGTTGATCCTTCCACGTTAGTCGAAGTGATCGGCCGGCTGGTGGGGCGTTGTCAGCTTGGCCGACGTCTTGATCGGTTCATCGGGAGGAAATCAGGTAATGGCCTTGTCATTCGGCCGCGTGACGCGTCACCGCCCAGCGGGCGAAGGTCTATGAGCTGGTGACGAAGGACGGCGGGTTCTTCTACACCGCCAGCGAGTCGGAGAAGCGGACCGCGATCGCCAAGCACGGCTGGTCCACCACCCGGACGCCGCTCTCGGCACCAGGACGATCTTCCGGTCGCCCAGCTCGTACGAGCTGGCCTCGACGTCCGCGATGCACAGGCCGCCCTCGACGCAGGTGATGCGGTCGGTGAGCGCGCCGAGCAGCAGCTCCGGCCCGCCACGGACGGCGGCCACGCCGACCCGCCGGATCTCCCGGTCCAGCAGGGGACGGGCACGTTTCCAGAGGGGTTCGACGGTGTTCCAGATGTCGGAGAGCGCGCCCGCGTACCCGTGCAGCCAGGCCGCGGGCCGCTCGGCGGCCGAGCGCCAGTGGACGGGCAGCGGCCCGGGGCCGAACGCCTGCTCCAGGTCGGCCGCCAGACGGCCGGGCGGCAGCTCGCGCAGGGCGCCGAACTGCTCCTGGACGGAGACGTCACCCGCCACCGGGGCGTGGGGGACGAGGCAGTCGGGAGCCACGGAGTGACCGGGCGCGGCGAACGGTCGTACCGCCTGGTGCCCCGGCCGGGCGACGCGCGAGGCGATGGTCTCGCGCCACCGGTCGGGCAGGCCCCGGCGGCGGCCCGCGAGGGCGTCGGTGAGCATGGCCAGGACCGTGAGGTGCGGAGAGATCGAGAGGGAAAGCTGAGGCGTGGAGGTCATACGCAGCTCACTCCGCACAGTCTCGCTGATGACGTCGGCTCCTTGAGGTCGGCCCGATCGGGCAGCGAGTCAACCTATTTCCGATGCTTTCTCCAGACTTGACGACCGATTGCAAGGCCGTGTGACCAGCCCTCTGACACCTGAGGGCCGGGCCCGGCCATGATCCACCGCTGCTATAGCTCGTAACCGGGCATATCTCGCAAGACAGGACGAAAATGGGCGACCTTCCCCCCGTTGGCCGTCGAGCGATCCGGTCCACCGATGTCTGAGCCGGGGCGCGGGCGACGCGCGATGGCCGTGCTGCTGGCGCACTCGGCGGTCACGCAGGTGGTGACGTTCGTGTTGCGGCCGACGATGTCGTACCGGGCGATCGAGCTGGACGTGCCCCCGGCCTGGCTGGGCGTGCTGGGCGCGAGCTTCGCGATCGCGCCGCTGCTGCTGGCGCTGCCCGCCGGGCACGCCGCCGACCGGTACGGCGAACGCCGCATCGCCGTCACCGGCGCCCTCACGCTCACCGCCGCCGGGGCCGCGTTCCTGGCGTTCGGGCACACCGCGCCGGGGCTGGTCGCGGCCGGGATCCTGCTCGGCACCGGCCACCTCGGCTGCGTCATCGCCCAGCAGGCGCTGGTGGCCAACACCACCCGGCGCGGCGGCCACGACACCGCGTTCGGCCGCTACACGTTCGCCGCCTCCCTGGGACAGGCCGCAGGGCCGGTGCTGATCTCCGCGTTCGGCGGGGAGCGGGCCATCCCGGACACCGGGCGCATCTTCCTGTGGTCGTGCGGCCTGGCCGTGCTGCTCGTCGTGCTGTCGGCGCTGCTCACCCGCAGCCCGCGCCCGGAGCCGAAGGACCGGGACGCGGCCGGCGGCGTACGGTCGCTGCTGCGCCGGCCGGGGCTCGCGCACGCCCTCGTCACGAGCTGCGTCGTCCTGGCCGCCGTGGACATCACGCTCGTCTACCTGCCCGCACTCGGCACCGAGTACGGGCTCACCGCCGGCACGATCGGGCTGCTGCTGACCGTTCGCGGCCTGGCCTCCATGACCTCGCGCTTCTTCCTCGGACACCTCTCGCGCGCGGTCGGGCGACGGCGGCTGCTGGTCACCAGCACGGTCGCGGCGGCGGTGGCCATGCTCGCCACCGCCCTGCCGATGCCGTTGTGGCTGCTGGCCGGCGTGCTGGTCGTCCTGGGGTTCGGGCTGGGAGTCGGGCAGCCGATGACGATGTCGTGGCTGGCCGAGTCGGCGCCGCCGGGGCTGCGCGGGCGCGCGATGTCGCTCCGCCTGGTCGGCAACCGCACCGGACAGCTCATCCTGCCGGGCGCGGCGGGGCTGGTGGCGGCGGGGCTGGGCGCGGCGGGCGTTCTGATGATCACCGCTGTGGGGCTCGGCTGGGCGGGCGTGGCGGCCCGTCGCCTGCCCGTCGACACCTGACCGCCCGCTCCCCGGTGGAGCGGGCGGCCGGCCCGTACGTCAGCCCGCCCTCAGGCCGTCAGCGCCCTTGGATCGGGCGGTCGGCCCCGCCCGGACGTGGGGCCCTCCGGGTCAGACGGAGGTCGTCATTCGTCGCCCTCGTCCTCGAAGAACTCCTCCACGACCTCCTCGACCACCTCACCGGCCACGAGGCCGCCCACCACACCGGCCGCGCCCGCCGCGACGACCATGCCCATGCCAGGACCGCTGCGGTGCCCGTGATGACCCTCGTGGTGGCCGTGGTGCCCCTCGTGATGGCCGTAGTGGCCGTGGTCGTCGTAGCCGTGGTGGCCGGAGTGGTGGCTCTGGTGGCCGTACTGGGACAGGCCGTCCAGCCAGCGGCCCAGCTCCCCTGCCCAGTCCGTGCGCAGGGCGTCGTCGTGGCTGACGTGGAAGCGGCCGATCGCGTCGCTGGAGGAGTAGCGGCCCGACCGCTTGTCGGCCTCCAGCACCACGTGCAGCCCCGCCGGATCGGCCACGAAGGTCACCTCGACCTCGCCTACCAGCCCGGCGTACTGCCCGGACGGGTAGAACTCGATCTCCTGGTAGAACGGCAGCTCCTGCCGCACCCCGTAGAGCTGCCCCGCCTCCAGGTCGGCGGCCTTGAAGCCGAACCCGAGCTGCAGGAACGCCTCCAGGATCCGGAGCTGCGACGGCAGCGGCTCGACCGCCACCTGGTCGAGGTCGCCCTTGTCGACGGCCTTGGCGATGGCCAGCTCGGTGCGTACGCCCACGGCCATGCCGGTCAGCGGCTGCCCGCCGATCTCGCTGATCGGGGCCTCCCACGGGACCGGCATCCGGAAGTCGATCACCCGCTCCTCGCCCTTGCGCAGCGTGAACGGACCGGAGACCTGGGCGCGGGAGAACTCACCCAGCCCGGCCGACTCGCCTTCGCCGTGCTCGATCTCCACCCGGGCGACCAGGCCCAGGGTGACGTGCTCGATCTCGGCGTCGAAGTCGCCGCCCTTGAGCCGTACCTCCCCCTCCAGCGTGCCGCCCGGCTGGGTGCGCGGCGTGGACAGGACGGTGTCCACCGAAGGCGCGCCGACGCCGAACGCACCCAGCATCCTTTTGAAGACCACGGCTCTTTTCTCCCTGTCGAAGATCGGTCGAAGATCAATGGTGTGCCGCTCGCGTCAACGATCGGCCTGAGGCCGGAGTTCCGGTGGCCGTTCCCGCATGAGAAGTTGGTCCAGCTTGGCGTTCACGGCCGCCAGTTCCTGCCTGACCGACTCCAGCTCCGTGCCGGCCGCGGCCTCCGCGCGGGACGGCTCGACGTCGTTCATGGCGTTGACCACGACGGCGATGAAGAGGTTCAGGGCGACGAACGTGGACATCAGGATGTAGACGATGAAGAAGATCCATGCCCACGGCTTGTCCTCCATGACCTCCTGCGCGACGTTCCCCCAGTCGTCGCCGGTCATGATCTGGAACAACGTGAACAGCGAGCGCGGCAGCTCGTCGAAGCGCTCGGGCACGATGTCGCCGAACAGCTTGGTCGCGATGACCGCCGCGATGTAGATCATCAGTACCAGCAGGCCGATGATGGAGGCCATGCCGGGCACGGCGGCCAGCAGCGCGCCGACCACGCGGCGCATGCTGGGCACGGCCGAGACCAGCCGCAGCGCCCGCAGGATCCGCAGCGCGCGCAGCACCGACGTGGGCCCTGAGGCCGGGACGAGCGCGACGGCCACGATGACGGCGTCGAACCAGTTCCACGGGTCCGCGAAGAACCTGCCCCGGTAGGCGTACAGGCGGGCCGCGATCTCGGCGGTGAAGATCGCCAGGGCGATCCGGTCGATCGCGTACAGCAGGCCGCCGACCCGTTCCATCAGGTAGGCGCTGGTCTCGCAGCCGATGGTGACCGCGTTGACGACGATGATCGCGATGATCGTCCGCTGTACGAGACTGCTCTCCAGTACGGCCCGCACGCGTTCTTGCCCAGACAACGAAACCCGCTTCCCTCCGGCTGATCGTTGATCATCGTAGGGATGCGCACCGGTTCCGGCCCGGAGCAGGCGGACGCTGAGACATGGATCACAACGTACGGGACCGCGCAGACGTGAGCCCGGCCCCGAACCGGAGGCGGAGCTCGGCCGCTCACCTTCGAAACGCTCGACTGCCCAGTCGAAACGCTCGGCTCACCCATCCTTGCCGACTGGGCTCCTCCAGGGGTGCCGGTCCGCCACTTCTCAGCTCCGTCTCAGCCTCTCAGCTCTGTCTCAGCCGCGCGTTGCCATACTGACGCCCGGTCCAGAACACGTTCGGGGGAACCGTGGCAGTCGTGGAGCAAGAAGCGCAGGTCACCGGCCTGCCCGGCGCAGCGGCGAAGCGGGTCCGCATCAGCATCGTGCTGGGTGCGTGGGGCCTGTTCTACACCTGTTATCGCGCCTACTACGCGCTGGGCGGGACCGTCGGCATGTTCGGCACACCCGCGTCGTATCAGCAATGGCGAATGGTCAACGCGTTCGGGGCGGGCATCCTGCTGGTCGCCGCAGTGCTGCCGGTGGCGACGCTGCCGTTGTGGCGCCGGTCCCACGGGCGACTCGTTCTGCCGGCCATATGCTGGGCGGTGACGGTGGGGTGCGTCATGCACGCCCTGATCAACGGCATCCAGCGGGCCCTGAGCCTGGCCGGCGTGATGCAACTGGATCTGCCGTTCTGGAAGACGATCGACCATCGCACGGCCGATCTTCAGGATCTCCTGTTCAATGAGCCATGGTTCCTGGTGGAAGGGCTCCTGTGGGCCTGGCTCGCCTTGTCGAGCCTGAGCCCCGGTACGGCGAGACGCCGATGGCTGATCAGCGCCGGGGTCGCGATCGCCGTCCTCACCGTGGTCGGCATGCTGAGCGCAACCGGGGTGATCGGCACTTTCATCGTGTAGGCCACGTCTGCTCGGCACCGCCGGCCGCTGCCAGCGGTGGATCAACAGGTCGTCGTTCCCACCGCGACCGGCGCTTGCGTTCAAGGTTGCGTGTCCTGGTTGATCACGTTTGAGGCGCGGAGCTGGATTCTGAACGCTGGGCTCACCACTCGAAGCGCTCGACGAACAGCCGCTTCGCCGGTACCCCACGCGCCCGCAGCTCCCTGACCATCGGCGTCACGAAGCCTGGGGCGCCGCACACGAAGTAGGCGGCGTCCGCGGGGGCGTCGCGGGTGACGCGGGCCGCGGTGAGCCGTTCCCTGTCGGGGTGGGCGAGGTGGTAGCGGGGGCCGAGGCGCCGGACGAGGTCGCGGCCGTAGATCGGGTGGCGGGCGGCGTGGAAGAGGGTGGCGTCCGGGTGCCGCAGGGCCAGCGCCACGAACGGGGTCACCCCGATCCCCGACGCCACCAGCACGGCCGGACGGTCGCGGAGCTGGGCCTCCCGGGTGAACGTGCCGTACGGGCCGTCCACCAGCACCGTCGCGCCCTCGGGCAGGTCGCGCAGGCGGGCGGTGAACGGCCCGGCGTCCTTGACCGCGAACACCAGCTCACCGGTGGCGTCGTCGGCGCGTACCACGCTGAAGGGGTGCGACCTCGACAGGAGTCCGACGCGCAGATGGCAGAACTGGCCGGGCAGCGGGCTCCTGACGCCGCGCCCGCGCAGCCGGTACACGGTCACGCCGCCCGGCAACCGCTCCGACGCCGTCAGCCGGTACCGCGCGGCCCGCAGCGACCCGGCCACCCGCCACACGGCCACCCCGCCGAACCCCGCCGCCAGCCCCAGCCAGTACGCCCGCAGCCAGGGCAGCTCGGCGAGGAACGTACCGATCCCGTGGGCGTGCACGAAGACCAGGGCGACGAGCGGATACGACAGGTAGTGCACCCGCTGCCAGAGGCGGTGGCGGGTGGCGGCGCGCAGGAGCGTGCTGCTCAGCCAGAGCAGCACGAACATCATCAGGGCCAGGCGGCCGAGCGAGGTGTAGGCCGACTCGACCCAGGTGAAGTCGACCAGCACGAGGTACGCGAGGCCGTGCCGGTCGGCGATCATCTCCAGGAGGGGGTGGAGCAGCACGAAGAACGCGCCAAGAGTGCCCAGCCAGGCGTGCGCGGCCATGATGCGGCCCCGGTCGGCGCTGAGGCGGCGCGACACCTGGCGGGCGCCCAGCAGGATCTGCCACCACATGGCCAGTGCGCCCAGCATCCCGGCCACGCCCGCCACACCGGGGAGGGGGCCGCCCACCAGGTCGGGGTTGAGGAGGGGGTAGGCGAACGGGAGGGCGGACAGGGCGATCGCCACCGCCAGCCACCTGATCCGTAACGGCCGCACCCTCGGCCCCCGCCGCCGTCCGCCATCCCGCCGTTGCCGTTCCCGCCGCCGACCATCACCTCGCGACACTCGCGCGACCGTCACCCCCATCACCCCGCCACCTCCGCCGCCCCGACCTCGGTCCCTTCGAGGTGCGGGTGGAGAGGGACTCCGCGCTCGACCCCGGTCCCCTCGGGCTGGAGGTGAGGAGAGAGCCCGTGCTCGGCCCTGGTCCTCTCGGGGGTGAGGAGGGTTCCGGCGCGCGTCACCAGCAGCGGGCGGGCGGACGGGGCGCGGGCGGACAGCCAGCGCGGTCCTTCCTCCGTGCCCAGGATGACCAGGCACTTGGCGTGGACCTCGGCCGCCCCCAGGTCGTCGGTGACGACGGTGGCCTGCACGCAGTCGGACTCGGACGGCCGCCCGGTGCGGGGGTCGATGAGATGGTGCAGCCGGTTCCCCTCCGGGCCGGTCCAGCTCCTGCGGGCCACGCTGCTGGTGGCGACGGCCACGAGCCCGGCCGGGAGTCCCAGGGTGACCAGCGAGGACCCGGCGTCGAGCGGGTGCTCCACGCCCACCAGCCACGGCGGGTCGGACGGGTCGCGCCAGCAGACCAGGTCCCCGCCCGCGTCGATGAGCCCCCGGCGCACCCCGCGCGAGCGCAGCGCCTCGGCGGCCTTCTGCACGCTCCACCCCTTGACGAACCCTCCGAGGTCCACGCCGAGCCCGCCCTCGACCCGCACGGTCCTACGACCGAAGTCCACCTCCACGGCACCACCCGAGCGATGGGCCGAGGGACCGGGCGGGGAGTCGGGGGCGGGGCTGCGTCCCAGGTGGGCGAAGTCCACGGTGTAGCCCGCTCGGGACACCTCCCCCGCCAGCCACGGCGAGAAGAGCCCGTCCGTGGCCTCCGCGTACCGGATGGCCTCGCCCAGCGCGGTCAGGAACAGCTCGGAGACCTCGACCACGCCGCCCCCGTTGACCCGCCCCGTGTCGCTCGTCGCACGGAAGCGGCTGAACGTGCGCTCCACCCGCCGCAACCACGCGAAGACCGTCGCCGCCTCGCCCGGGGTGAGTCCGGCCACCATCACCTGCGTCCCCATGAGGTGCTCGCGCACGGCTCACGACCCCCGGGTGAAGGTGGTCACCAGCGCCGGGTCCAGTGGTTCGCCGGGGCTGAAGGAGGCGCGGACGTCCGCGATCATCGTCCCCTCGGCGCGCGCGGCCTCGGGCAGGTACTCGACCCGCGCCGAGGACGAGTCGGCGGCCTCCCCCAGCGTGATCGAGCCGGTGAACAGCACGCGGTTCTCCCACAGCAGGTTGCCCTCGACCCGGTAGACGTAGGTGCCTTCGGGCACCGGGTGGCCGTTCCTGTCGGTGCCGTCCCAGTAGAGGGAGTGGTCGCCGCCGTCCTGGGCGGGCCGGCTGGCGCTCTGGATCTCCGCCTCGGTGGCGGACTCCCAGCCGGCGCTCTCCCGCCACCTGGGCAGCGACATCGGCCGCCGTACGTAGCCGCCGTTCGCGGTGTAGCTGGTGGCGAACAGCGTGCGGACGTACCGGCCATCCGCGTCCTCGATCCAGACGGCGAGCTGGTTGCTGGCGTGCTGGGGCAGCCGGGTGAGGCGGTAGTCGACGCGTACGAGGCCGAGCGAGTCCGCGGCCGGTCGTGACGGTGCGGCGCTCCGCGCCGGTACGGCCGCCGCCGGAGGGGTGACGGGCTGCCCGTACAGCAGTTCGGCGCCCGTGGCGGCGACGGCGACCCCGCTGATCACGACGATCGGCATGACGAGCCGAATGGATTTGTCGGGCAAGTGCCACCCTTTCCCCCGAAAGTCACCCTAAATCAGGACTTGCAGGGACGAGCCTAGGAAGATCACCCGAAAAACCGTGTGAAGGACCCCGTGACGCACCCTTGGCCTGGGGCGCGCGCCACGGGACGGCGACCGGCCCTGAGCGTGTCCTGAAGTGAGGGGCGGGGTCAGGCCGGGCCGACGGTCTCTTGGCGGAGCAGGGTCAGCGCGGCGTGTTTGGCGAGGGCCGCCGCGTCGGGGTCGGCCTGGTGGTCGGCCAGCACTGTGGCGCCCTCCAGCAGGGCCAGGAACTGTCGGCCCAGCCGGTCGGGGTCGGCCGCGCCGGACCGGCGGGCGATGCCGGTCAGCAGTTCGAGGTGCCGGGCGAGGTGGCGGGCGGCCACGTCCCGGGGAGCGCCCGCGTGCCGCTGCACGGCCGCGTTGACGATCGCGCAGCCACGGAAGCCGGGCTGGGCGTACCAGCGGCCGAGCGCGTCGAAGACGGCGGCGAGTTGCGCGGCCGGGTCCTCCCCCGCCGCGTCCGCCGCGTCGCGCAGCCACCGCACCACCCGGTCGCTGCGTGCTTCGAGCACGGCCAGGACGAGCCCGTCCTTGGAGCCGAAGTGCCGGTACAGCGTCTCCTTGGATGCCCCGACGGCCGCGCACAACTCGGCCACGCCGATGCCGTCGAGCCCGCGTTCGTACAGGAGGCGGGTGGCGGTGTCGAGGATGGTGGCGCGGGTCTGCGCCGGGTCGAGGGTCGCGCCTTTGGGTACGGGCATGCCCGGATCGTACCGGACGGTACGAAGTCCGTGAACGGCTCACACGGCCGCGACCGTCCCCGGTCAGCTCTTGGGCGCCAACCGCAGGACGGCCTTGCCCGCGGACAGGGAGACCACCTGCACGCCGATGCGGTTGACCGACCCCGACGTGCCCTTGCCGAGCATCGCCTGCGACGCCACGCCGGGCCCGGTGCCCTTGACGAGCACGGTATCGGCGGTGAAGGAGATGGCGAGCCTGGTGATGCCGAAGCGGGAACCGCTGACCCGGAACGAGACGCTCCCGGTGAGGGTGAGGTCGCACTTGCCGTCGTAGCAGGCCCGCAGGTTCGGCTTGGCCGTGGCGAGCGCGTGGGCGGTCTGCGCGGACGCTCCGGTGGCGGTCAGAGACACGGCGGCCGGGGCCAGGGCGATGGACGCGGCCGCCGCCAGGGCGGTGGCGATCGTGGCGGGCATGATTCTCCTTGGCGTTCCACTCATGGATGCACGAAACCTTTGCTCGGGGTCGGCCTGCCCAGTGTGTGCGGGTCCGGCCGGGACCGGTCCCGGGGAAACGCTGCGTGTTCGATCTCTCACTCGATAGATTCGGTATGTGCGCTTCCTGCAGCGGTGTTCGGGACCACAGGAGAAGGGGACCACGGTACGCCCGGGCGAGACCGTCGACGGGCGTTACCGGCTGGCGCGGAGCCTGACCCGAGGGCGGACCGGCGAGGTGTGGCTGGCCCGCGACCTGGAGCTGGGCAGGGACGTCGTGCTCAAGCGGATGGCCGTCGACGGGGCGGCCGGGTTCGACCGGTTATGGGCTGAGGCGCGGGCACTGGCGAGGTTCAGCCATCCGCACGTGGTCACCCTCTACCACGCCGTACGCGGAGGGCGGCGGCGGGCCACGTCGTGGCTGGTGATGGAGCACGTGCCCGGCGGCAGCCTGGAGGGCCGGCCGCCGTTGCCGCCGGAGGTGGCGGCACGGATCGGCGCCCAGATCGCCGGCGCGCTGGCCGCCCTGCACGCCGAGGGCATCGTGCACTGCGACATCAAGCCGGGCAACGTGGTGGTCACCGCCGACGGCACGGCGAAACTGGCCGACTTCGGGGCCGCGTACCGGGTGGGGGGTTCCGAGACCATCACGCCGAACAGCGCAGTCAGCTACACCCCCGACTATGCCGCGCCGGAGGTGGTGCGGGGCCGGCCGGAGCCGAGGTCGGACGTCTTCTCGCTCGGCGCCATGGTGTACGCGCTGGTGGCGGGCAGGCCGCCGCGACGAGACGGCGACCAGGCGGCGCGCGAGCCGGTCGACGCGGACACCACCGCGCGGGAGCCGGTCGACGCCTACATCGCCGCGCGGGAGGCCGCCCGGGGGACGGTCGCGCTGGACCTCGACGTCGGCCCTCTGACCGGTGTGCTGGCGGCGATGCTGCGGCGCGATCCCGGCGAACGGCCCGACGCGGCCGATGCGCGGCGGCGGCTGGAGGAGATCGCCGCCCCGGCGGGCCCCATCCCGGCCCTCGCCGCCGGTCCCGACCACGAACCCGATCCCGGCGGGCTCCCGGCCCTGGTCCGTGACCTGCCCGCGCTCGTCAGGGCGCTGCCGGATCGCGTACGCGGCCTGCCCGCGTCCCTCAGGGGCCGCCCGGCGGGCGTGGCCGTGACGGCGCTGCTCACCGCGGTCGTCCTCGCCGCCGCCGGCGCGCTGTGGGCCTGGGG
>NZ_BAAAZP010000217.1:0-32869 GCF_039536965.1 Nonomuraea antimicrobica
GAGGGTGTGGGAGAGTAGGTCACCGCCGGACAATCTTTCAGGAAGGGCCTGACACGGTTTCACGTGTCGGGCCCTTCCTGCGTTTCCGGGCATCTCTTCTTCTTTGCTGGTGGGTTGTGGGGGAGGGGGGCGGTTGTTGTGTCCGTCTGGTGTTGGGGGTGTGTGTTGTGGTGGGGCCTGGCCGGGGTGGCTGGGCCTTTTCTGTTTCCTGGGGTTGTTGCTCGGTGGCTCTGGGTTCTGGGGGCGGTCTTGACAGGGGTGGGTGTGGTGTTGTGGTGGCTCTGGGGCTGGTGCGGTGTGGCTAGGTGCTCTTGTGGGTGTGGCTAGGTGCTCTTCTGGGTTTGGCTGAGGCTGAGCTGGATGGTTCCCCAAGGAGGGGCATGTGCTTGCCTTTCTGGTAGGGGCTCAGGTCTGGGAGCGTGCTCTTGTTTCTGGGAGGGTGTCTCGGGAGCTGTCTGGGCGGAGAGGAATTCCGCCATACGGTTGGGCGATCGATGCGCCGTTCGGTGAGGTTTTAGATGGTGGAGTTCCTAGACGACCAAACCTCCTGTCTGTCTCGCCGGAGGAAGGGTGCCATTGCTTTGGTCGTGGTCGACATTGCCGTCGGGGTCGTGGCCCAGGTGGTGTTTGTGGTGGCGGCTTGCCCTGGCGTTCTGGTTCGACGGTGAGGGCCGATACGACCAGGTGGTGGTTCCAGGGGGATCGGCAACACCGGTCGTGGCTGGGTAGTGGTCGACGTTCGAGGTGGGTCATGGCTCGATGGCTTTGGGACCTGTGGATTGGTGCCCGGGCCCGGATGCTGGGTCCGGAGCTGTCGTCGGTTCGCTCTCTGCCGAGGATGATGCGAGGGTCGGAGACCTCAGGGGGCACGGAGGGGGCCGACGGTGGCGGCGAGGCGGTTCGTTGTCGGGGCTGAGGCTCGGGGTTGGGGTGTGGTTTGGCTACGGGGTGAGGACGTCGAGGGTGTCCAGGTGGGGATCGTCTCCGGTGATGTGCGCGGTGCTGGGTGCCTCCACCGGGTGGCTTTGACGTCGGCCGGCTCGGAGGGGCTCTCTGGCGGACGCCGACGAGCTGTGGTGGCAGAGGGTGTCATGCAGAGAGGGTGAGCGGTGGTGTCTCGTTGGGGAGGCCTGTTGCGTGCTACCGGGTGGGGTGCTCGTTCGGCTGTGTGAGGCGTGGTCGCCTGTGGAGCGGAGTTGGGTTGGGATTGCGTCGGATCGTCGGAGGGTGTGGCTTGGTCCGTTCGGATCGATGGGCTGGTGGATGAGGGTGGATGGAGTTGTGAGGGCCTGTGGTTCTCGGTGGTGGTTGCCGATTTGGCGTGTTGCCCGGGCAGATGCTGCGAAGCTGGTTCGCTTTGGTGGTCACGGCGTCTAGCGGTGTCTTGCCTCACGCCACCTTCTTCGCGGTGGGTGGCTTGTAGGGCGGTTGGCGAACCGGGTGGTGTGAGGGGTGACTTCGGTCGCTTGCGAGGGCCTGGGGTAGCGGCTCGGGGATGATCGATGGATTTGTGTGTGACGGGCCCGGGTTGGATCTGGGGTGGGGTCAGACGTGTAGGGTGCCGGAGGTTACGGTTACCGCTTTGCCTGCCAGGTGGACGCGGTCGTAGGCGTGGGTGACGTGGACCAGGCCGCCCCGGGGGGAGAGTTGGGCGCCCGTGAGGGAGAGGCGGCCGAGGCGGGCCGACCAGTACGGGGCCAGGGCGCAATGAGCCGAGCCCGTCACCGGGTCCTCCGGGACGCCGACGTTGGGGGCGAAGAAGCGGGAGACGAAGTCGGTCTCCGTGCCTGGGGCCGTGACGATGACGCCTCTCGCGTCAAGGGCGGCAAGAGCGGCGATATCGGGGGCCAGCGAGCGTACCGTTTCCGCTGACTCCACCTCCACCAGCAGGTCGAGCTGGCTTTTTCCGACGCGTACCGGGGCGGCCCCGAGCGCTTTCTCCAGGCCCTCGGGAACGGTGGCAGGGGTCACGTGCTTGGCCGGGAAATCCATTGTGATCATGCCGTCGGCGCGTCGATTCACGGTAAGGGTGCCGGAGGCGGTGCTGAATTCGAGCTGTCCCGTCGCCGCCCCGGTCGAATAGAGCGCATGCGCGGTCGCCAGAGTGGCATGACCACAGAGCGTGACCTCTACGGTTGGGGTGAACCAGCGCAGTGAATCTCCGAGCAGGAAGGCCGTCTCGGAGAGGTTCATCTCGGCCGCTACGCTCTGCATCCACTGTGCAGTAAGCGGAGTCTCCAGCAGGCAGACCGCTGCGGGATTACCCTTGAAAGCTGTGTCGGTGAAGGCGTCGACCGTGAAGACTCGCATGAGGGTCGATGGTATACGGGGGTCGGATATCGAGCTGCAAGCAGGCTGCAAGCCGTACAAAATGGAATTAGGGCTGGGCGTGTCGCGTGGCGAATGCGGAATCGTCGGTTACCGTCCAATGTGTAGGGACGTGCCGATTACGGTGAGTTCCTGAGGAAAGGACAAGCCGATGGGGGCTGTGCGCAAGGTGGTGAGCTACCTTGGCCTGAGCGGGGTCGATCACTACGACGAGGGCTATGACGACGACGAGCACTACGAGGACGAATACGTCCCCGCGACGGAGCGGGCCGCCCGGCGGTGGCGCGCGAACGTCGACTCGTCGCGGATCGTCATGGTTCAGCCGCTCAAGTACAACGACGCGCCGTTGATCGGCCAGCATTTCCGCGACGGTCAGACGGTGATCATGGATGTCACGGGCATGCCGATGTCCGAGGCGACGAGAATGGTGGACTTCGCCGCCGGGCTGGCCTTCGGGTGTGAGGGGCGTATCGAGCGTATTGCTGAGCGGGTCTTCCTGCTCGCCCCGGCGCATGTGGAGATCGAGACCTCTTGAGCGTAGGGCGTCTGGGACGCAGGGGTCGGGCTGGTTGCACAGGACTGCCTGAGTGCGGAGGGGCGGCGGCTACCAGCGGCTGAGGAATGGAGCCGCTGGGGCGTCACGGCCGCCGCTGATAGGGCGGTCGTGATGGTGGGTTCCTGGCTGGTGGACGGCGCGTGGGCACGGTGCCGTCGACGGGTGTGCGGGAGCCGGGCCGTCGCTGGGCGGTGTGTGGGCCGCGCCGGCGCCGGGTGTTCGACTGTCCTTTCTTGGGTGTGGGTGAGCTGGACCTGTCGCTGGGCGTGTGATCGTTACTCGGGTGTGCGGGAGCTGGGCCCGTTGCTGGTTTTGTGGCCGCTACTGGGCGTGCGTGGGCCGGGCCCTCGGCAGGGCGGCCCTCGGTCGGCAGGTGGGCGTCAGCGGGCGGTGCGTGAGCTGGGCTCTCGGCGGGTGGCGCGGGGCCTGATCCTCCGTAGGCGGTGGGGGAGCCGGGTTCTCAGCGGGCGGTGCGGGGCAGGGTTTTCAGTGAGCGGCGCCGGGCCGGGTCCTCAGTGGGCGGCGCGGGGGCCGCGGCGGACCAGGCGGCTCAGTTCTGCCGCGTCGGTGGCGGCCTGCTTCGCCCGGGTCTCCGACTCCCGGGCGTAGGCGTGCAGGGCCCACACTGCCCCCTCTGCCAACTCCTTGAGCTCGCTGACCTGGGCGGCCACGTAGCGGGCGTCCGCTTCGGCGAGTTTGCGGCGTTGCCAGAGCTGCCAGCCGGCCAGGCCCATCATGGCCACCGCGGCCGCCCCGAGCAGGCGGCTGGCGAACGCCGCCCCGATGAGGCAGGCCACCCCGGCGACGATGAGGACCATGGCGGCCCACGGCCGTCCGCGTGGCACCACGCCCTCGGTGAGGATCGCCTCCTCGGCCGCGGCCAGTGAAGCCTGGTCGGGGCCCTCTGGGCGCAGGTGGATGCGGTGGCCGAGCAGCGGGACGGTCAGCGTGGCCGGTGGTTCGAGGCGGCTGTCGGCCTCGAGCTCTTCGGCCACCCCGCGCAGGATGGGCGCCGCCACGTGCAGCGCGATCGCCGCGAGGTGCGGGTCGGCGCCGGGCCGCAGGTCATCCAGCAGGTACGTGCTCAGCGACGCCATCGGCCCGGCCGGCCCACCCTGGCCGATCAGCGTACGGAGTACGGCGAGCGGCTCGTCCTCGGCCCAGGACGTGGCCGGGCGGCTGCCGGAGCTGTTGTCCAGCGGCGCGGCGGAGTCATGCTCGGCCTGCCGCGCCGAGGTGATCTCCGCGCACCTGCCGCGCAGCCTGGCGAGGCGGGCGGCGGCCACGGAGGGCCGGGCCAGTTCGGGGATCTCCGCCATCTCCGGGAAGTCGGCCAGTGACGGCGGCACCACGACCGAGGGCTCGCCGGGTACGAGTGCCTGCACCCACTGTGCGGGGTCGGTGTGCTTCTGGATGGCGAGGGCGTCGAGCTTGCGCAGGACGAAGATCTTGCCGGCGGGCCCGTACGCGCCCCGGGCGGCGGCCAGCCAGAGCGAGCGCTGGCCGTGCGTGACCGGGTGGTCGAGTGACAGCTCGCCGAAGGCGGTGCCGAGCCAGGAGGCGTGGATGCGGCTGCCCTGCCCGGACACCGCGAGGGCCAGGCAGAGGAAGAGGGCGGTCTGTTGCTGGTCGCGACCGGCGGCCTTGCTCAGCGGTTCGAGCGGGTCGTCACCGGCGAGGATGGCGACCAGCGCCTCGACGGCCGGTGGCAGCCAGTAGCCGGGTACGTCGCTGAAGCTGGGTGCGGCCGGTGGCGCGGTGCCCTTGGCGGCGAGGTGCGCCAGCAGCGCCTCGGCATAGCGATGCAATTCGGTCGCTGCTGGGGGGCTCGCAGTCAGGTCCGTGCTCAAGGCAGAGAACTCCCCCATTTCGGCCTCAGTTCATGACCGCGTAAAGCCTAGCCGTTGGGGCGCGCCAACTCGGTGGAGGCGCGCCCACGACGGTACGGGAGACTTTGAGCCAACTGCCTGTTTACATGCGCTCGGGGACAGGGACGCCGAGCAGACCGAGCCCGGTCTCCATCACCCGCAACGTCAGCGCGCACAGGGCGAGCCGGGAGTCGCGGGTGGCCGGCTCGACGCCGTCTTTGAGCACGGGGCACTGCTCGAAGAAGTCGGTGAAGGCCGAGGCGGTGGCGTAGAGGTAGGCGCACAGCCGGTGTGGCTCGCTGAGGGCCGTGGCCTGTTCGAGCACCGCCCCGAAGCCGAGCAGTTGCAGGGCCAGGGCGCGTTCGGCGGGCTGGCCGAGCGCGATCGGGCCGGTGGCCGTGGCCGGGTCGACCTCGCCGCGGCGGAAGATCGAGCGGATGCGGGCCTGCGCGTACTGCAGGTAGGGGGCGGTGTTGCCGGTGAAGGCGAGCATGCGGTCGAAGTCGAAGACGTATTCGCTGTCGTGGCTGACCGACAGGTCGGCGTATTTGACCGCGCCGGTGCCGACGGCGTGGGCGATCTCCTTCTGGGTCGCCTCGTCGTAGCCCCGTTCGGCGATCGCGGCCGTGGCCCGGTCGACGGCCTCCTGGAGCAGGTCATTCAGCTTGACCGACTCGCCGGACCGGGTCTTGAACCGGCGGCCGTCCTTGCCCAGCATCATGCCGATCTGGATGTGCTCGGCCGAGACCGCGTCGGGCAGCCAGCCCGCCATCCGCGCGGCGGCGAACACCATGCGAAAGTGCAGCGCCTGGTCGGAGCCGACGACGTAGAGGATGCGGTCGGCCTTGAGGTCGTGGACGCGGTAGCGGATGGCCGCCATGTCGGTGGTGGCATAGCCGTAGCCGCCGTCGCTCTTCCTGATGATGAGCGGCAGCGGCTTGTCGTCGGAGCCGGTGAAGCCGGGCGGGAACACGCAGAGCGCGCCCTCGCTGATCTCCGCCGCCCCGGACGACTCAAGGTCGTCGCACGTCTTCTGGAGCATGGGGTTGTACATGCTCTCGCCCGCGATGTCGGCGTCGGTGAGCGTGACGCCGAGCAGGGCGTAGATCTTGTTGAAGTAGCGGACGGTGGCGTCCATGAACAGGTGCCAGAGCCGCATCGTGGCGGGGTCGCCCGACTGCAGGGTGCTCACCCGCACCCGCGCGCGCGTCTTGAACCCCTCGTCCTGCTCGAACTTGGCCCGGGCCGCCTGGTAGTACTCCGTGCCCATGCCGGCCTCTAGCTGCGCGACCGCGGCCTCCTCGCCGATGTCGAGGAGGTGCTCGATGAGCATGCCGAACGGGGTGCCCCAGTCGCCCAGGTGGTTCTGCCTGATGACGGTGTTGCCCAGGTGCTCGTGCAGGCGGACCAGCGAGTCGCCGACGATCGTGGTGCGCAGGTGGCCGACGTGCATCTCCTTGGCCGCGTTGGGCGCGGAGTAGTCGATCACCACGGTCTGGGCCGGCGTGCTCGTGGTGACTCCCAGCCGCGGGTCTGCCAGCATCTCGCCGGCCTCGGCGGCGATCCACGAGTCGTCGAGGGTGATGTTGAGGAAACCGGGGCCGCTCACCTCGACCGTGCCGGGGAATTCGGACAGCTCGGCCCTGATGGCCTCGGCGACCTCCCGCGGGCTCCGTCCCAGTCGCTTGGCCAGGCTCATCGCGACGTTCGCCTGGAAGTCGGCGAACTGGGACGGCCGGATCAGCGGATCTGCGTCGGCGTGCTCTGAGCCGAACGCGCGGGCCAGCGCCTGCTGGACGCGCTCGGTGAGCACTATCTGCGGGTCGGTCATGGTCTAAGGGTACCGGCGAGCCTGACCGCCACGCTTATCATTACCGCCGCCACGATCGAGATGCCGACGGCGGTCAGGTCGTTGCCGAGATCGCCGGGTTCGAGGGCGAAGAACTCCCTGACGAAGGGCAGCGTCAGGCCGATCGCGAACAGCACCGCCATGGCCCCGACCAGCCCCGCCCGCCACCAGGTGAGCGGCCTGGCGATGAGCACCAGCACCCACCAGGTGGTGAGGAAGAGCGTGATCACGGCCGCCGTCTGGTCTTCGAGCAGGGTGGAGACGCCCCTGTGCGCGGCCCAGAACGACAGCAGCACGGCCGCCGCGCACAGCACCCCGGCCGGTACGGCGAAGCGCAGCACCCGCGGCACGAACCCGGGCTTGGAGCGCTCGATCGTGGGCGCCAGCGCGAGGAAGAACGCCGGGATGCCGATGACCAGGGCGTTGACCAGGGTCGAGTGGCGCGGCGCGAACGGGAACTGCAGGCCGGCCACGCCGACGAGCAGCGACAGCACGATCGCGTAGAAGGTCTTGGTGAGGAAGAGGTTGGAGACGCGTTCGATGTTGGCCAGCACGCGCCGGCCCTCGCCCACGACGTGCGGCAGCGTGGCGAACTTGTCGTCCAGCAGCACCACCTGCGCCACGGCCTTGGTGGCCGGGCTGCCCGCGCCCATGGCGATGCCGAGGTCGGCGTCCTTGAGCGCGAGCACGTCGTTGACGCCGTCGCCGGTCATGGCGACGGTGTGGCCGCGCGCCTGGAGCGCGGCCACGAACTCCCGCTTCTGCTGCGGGCTGACCCGGCCGAAGACGGTGTGCTCGTCGAGCAGCCGGCCGAGCTTGCCGGGGTCGTCGTGTGGCAGGGCGCGGGCGTCGACGGAACGTTCGCCGCCGGGGATGCCCAGGCTGGTGGCGATGGCCGAGACCGCCACCGGGTTGTCGCCGGAGATCACCTTGACCGTCACGCCCTGCTTGGCGAAGTAGCTCAGGGTCTCGCGGGCGTCGGGCCTGATGCGTTGCGCGAGGGTGACGAGCGCGACGGGCTCGACGGTCGCGTCGCCGCGTTCGGTGCCGGACAGGCTGTCGGTACGGCACAGCACCAGCACCCGGCTGCCCGTGGTGGCCAGCTCGGCGGCCCTGTCGAAGCTGTCGCCGCCGCGCAGCAGCACGTCGGGCGCGCCCAGCACCCACGTGCCGCGCTCGCCGAAGTCGGCCCCGCTCCACTTGCGGGCCGAGGAGAACGGCACGGTCGAGCGGGCCGTCCAGCCGTCGGGGGCGGCGGGGTGGCGGGCGCGGATGGCCTGGGCGGTGGCGTTGGGCCGGTCGTCGAGGCCGGCCAGGGCGGCGAGCGCCTCATCGACGGGCTCGCCGTCGCGTACGGGCAGCACCTGGTCGAGGTCCATGCCGCCGGCCGTGAGCGTGCCGGTCTTGTCGAGGCAGAGCACGTCGACCCTGGCCAGGCCCTCGATCGCGGGCAACTCCTGGACCAGGCACTGGCGCCGGCCCAGGCGTACGACGCCGACGGCGAAGGCGATCGAGGTCATCAGCACCAGGCCCTCGGGGATCATGGTGACGATGCCCGCGACCGCGCCGGTGACGGCGGTGCGCAGGTCGGCCGAGTTGTGGAGCTGGCTGTAGATCAGCAGGGCGCCGATCGGGATGACCAGCCAGGTGATGTACTTGATGAAGTTCGCCACGCCGGCGCGCAGCTCGGAGTGGGCCAGGTGGAACTTGCTGGCCTCCTCGGCGAGCTTGACGGCGTACGCGTCGGTGCCGACCCTCGTGGCCACGAACGCGCCCGAGCCCGCGACCGCGAAGCTGCCCGACAGCACCTGGTCGCGCGGCTGTTTGTGCACCGGGTCGGCCTCGCCGGTCAGCAGCGACTCGTCCACCTCGAGCCCGTCGGAGTGCACGACCTCGCCGTCGACGAGCAGGCGGTCGCCGGGGCCGAGCAGGATCAGGTCGCCGAGCACGATGTCGCGGGGGTGGATCTCGCGCTCGGCGCCGTCGCGGCGCACGCGTACGGGGGCCTCGTTGATCACCGCCAGCCGGTCGAGCGTCCGCTTGGCCCGCAGCTCCTGGATGATCCCGATCAGCGCGTTGGCCACGATGACCAGCCCGAACAGGCCGTCCTGCCACTCGCCGAAGATCAGGATCAGCGCCCACAGGATGCCGATGACCAGGTTGAACAGGGTGAACACGTTCGCCCTGAGAATCGCGCTCAGCGACCTGCTCGACCGGCGCGGGACATGGTTCGCCTTCGCCCCCGCGACCTGCGCCGAAGTGAGCCCAGACGCCACTGAGGTGAGCCCGTCCACATAACCCCCCGTATCTGTGGATCGCAGTCACCCTAAGGCTTCGCGGCTCCCGGCGGGAGCGACTTAGGTCTTTACCAGAGCCGATGGGAGCGGCCGGTGGCGGCCATCCGGTCGCCGATCGTGGACACGACCCCGGCCGCCGCGATGTCGGCGGCGAGCCGGCACGCGGCGCTGATCCCCTGGGCCCTGGACGAGCCGTGGGCGATGACGACGGTGCCGTTGAGGCCGAGCAGCACGGCGCCGCCGTACGCCTCGGGGTCGAGGCGGCGGCGCAGGTCGCGGATGCGCGAGCGCTGCATGAGAGCGCCCAGCCGGGCCAGCCTGCTCTCCTCGACCGCCTCCCTCAGCTCGGCGAAGGCGTAGCGGACGGCGCCCTCCACGGTCTTGAGCGCCACGTTCCCGGTGAAGCCGTCGGTGGTGATCACGTCCACCTTGCCGGTCAGCAGGTCGTGGCCCTCGACGTTGCCGACGAAGTTCAGGCCGGTGGTGCCCTGGAGCAGCTCGTGCGCCCGCCTGACGAGCTTGTCGCCCTTCTCGGCCTCGCTGCCGATCGTGAGCAGGCCCACCCTGGGCTCGTGGATGCCGTGGGCCAGCTCGGCGTACGTGGCGCCGAGCTGCGCGAACTGCACCAGCATCTCCGGCTTGACCTCTGCGTTGGCGCCGGCGTCGAGCAGCACGGTGGGCGTGGGGAGGGTGGGGAACGCGACGGCGATGGCCGGTCTGAGCACCCCCTGCTGGCCCTTGAGCCGGAGCCTGCCGGTGGCCACGATGCCCGCAGTGGATCCGGCGGACACGACCGCGGCCGCGTCGCCGCGGCGTACGAGGTGGCAGGCGATCGCGATGCTGGAACGGGGGCGGCGCAGGCTGGCCAGCGCGCCCTCGTCCATCGCCAGGGCCTCCTCGGCCCGGACGATCGGGACCTCCTTGGTGGCGTCGTGGTCGGCCAGCGCCTCGTAGAGCACGCGTGGGGCGCCGACGAGCACGACGGACAGGCCGCGCTCGCGTACGGCGTGCACCGCTCCGGCCACGATCTCGTGCGGTGCGTGGTCGCCGCCCATGGCGTCGACCGCGATGGGCCTGCTGTCGGACAATGATCACCTCGTACGGCATCGAGCCCGCCGTCACGGCTTGGCCGGAACGCGGGCTCGGTATGTCCGCATCGCAGGCAAGGCAGGTGTCAGGTTAACCGGCGGGTAGGCCCTGATGGTTCCCGCTGAGCGGCCTTCCAGTCCTGACCTGCGTCAGTGGAGGTTCCAGTCGTCCTTGCCGCGCGTGACGATCACCTTGGAGAACGCCGACGAGCCCGTCAGCCTGATCAGCGGGCCGTCGGTCCCCGGGCCGCCGCCCGTCACGTTGCGCTTGCCGAAGGCAGAGCTGCCTTCGTCGATCACGTGGGCGTTCTCCGGCACGCGAATGATCATCTTGCTGAAGCGCGCGTGGGTCCTGATCGTGATCTCGCGCCCGGGCAGCACGGCGTCCGACAGGTCGATGATGAGCGCCCCGAAGTGGGCCGACAGCGCGATGTTCCGCGAGGCCACCCAGCGGCCCTTGCGGACCATCTTGCTGAACTTCGAGTGGATGACCTGCCGCTCGACGGCGGCGGGCACCCCGGACGCGGACACCTCGGGCAGGTCGCGGGTGAGGGGGACGAGCTCGCCGACCGTCTTGGCCGTGTAGGCGACGTCGAGGCGGTCGGCGAGCTCGGCGCTGGTGAGTCTTCCTGTGGCGAGTGCCTCGCCCAGCACCGCGGCGACGTGGTCGCGGTCGGCGTCGGAGGCGCGCAGCTCCGGATCCTGGGTCATGACAAGTCAGTGTATGCCAAAACGAGATATGTCGCGAGTGTCCGTGAACCTCAGGGAAAACTTGGAGGCCAGCGGAACCGGTGACAGCAGTGTGCGCGTCCGGGTATTAAGGACCGTAGACGCGCGACAGGGTCGTGAGGTTTACGCCCGATCGAACAAAAAAGATGGGAACGGCCTAGTGATCTTGAACCAGGCAGGCACGCGACGCTTCCGGGCGTACACGTCCAAGCACCTCGACCAGCTCCTGCAGCGTGCGGGGCTGGGGGACGACGAGCGGCTCAAGGTCCGCGCCGTCGCCACGGTGCTGCCCTTTCGGACCAATGCCTACGTCGTCGATGAACTCATAGATTGGTCGGCCGCGCCCGACGACCCCATTTACCGGCTGGTCTTCCCGCAGGAGGACATGCTGCCCGCCGCGGACGTCGCGCGGCTGGCCGACCTGCTGAAGGCCGAGGCGCCCAACGCCGAGATCCAGGCCGAGGCGAACCGCGTACGCGCACAGCTCAACCCCCACCCCGCGGGGCAGAAGGAGCTCAACGTCCCGAAGATCGGGGACGAGTCCGTCCCTGGCATGCAGCACAAATATCCTGAGACTGTACTGATCTTCCCCAAGCAGGGGCAGACCTGTCACGCCTACTGCACCTACTGCTTCCGGTGGGCGCAGTTCGTCGGCGACGCCGACCTCAAGTTCGCCTCGGACGACATCGACCAGATGGTCGGTTACATCCGCCGGCATCCCGAGGTCACCAGCGTGCTGATCACGGGCGGCGACGCGATGATCATGGGTGAGCCCGTGATCAAGCGATACATCGAGCCGCTGCTCGAGCTGGAGCAGCTCGAGTCCATCAGGATCGGCACCAAGGCGCTGGCCTACTGGCCGCAGCGCTTCACCACCGATCCCGACGCCGACGACACCCTGCGCCTGTTCGAGCGGGTGGTGGAGTCGGGCAAGAACCTCGCGTTCATGGCCCACTTCTCGCACCCGCGCGAGCTGGAATCGACGCTGGTCGAATCGGCGGTCAAACGCCTTCTCGGCAGCGGGGCCACGATCAGGACCCAGGCGCCGTTGATCAGATCCATCAACGACGCCCCCGACGTGTGGTCGGACATGTGGCGGCGTCAGCTCCGGTTGGGGATGATTCCCTATTACATGTTCGTCGAGCGCGACACCGGGCCGCAGGATTACTTCGCGGTGCCGCTCGCGCGGGCGTACGAGATCTTCAGGGACGCCTATTCGAGAGTCTCCGGGCTCTGCCGCACGGTGCGCGGGCCGTCGATGTCGGCGACGCCGGGCAAGGTGTGCGTCGACGGGGTCACCGAAATCGCCGGTGAGCGGGTCTTCATGCTCCACTTCATCCAGGCCCGCGATCCCTCGCTGGTGGGGCGGCCGTTCTTCGCGCGTTACGACCCGTCGGCGGTGTGGCTGACGGATCTGCGCCCGGCCCTGGCCGACCGTTTTCCGTTCGAGCCGGCCGAAGCCCTGCTGCCCGCCTGATCGGCCGCGCGCGTCCCTCCGCGGCCGCATGAATTCGCGCCGCGGCCCGTCACATTTGTTTTCGCGACCCTTTGTGCACGGGCCGGCGGCGCCCCTCCGCGCGGCGCGTACGAGTGCGCGCATTATTGGAAACAAGACCCTCCTATTTCCGTTTTGTCTCTCCGCTCAACGCTCTCCCTTTACTCGGTAACCGAGCTGCAAACCCCGGCTACATGGGCATTCATGCGCCTGCGGCCGATCAATCCGAGTGATAGAACTGCTTCCGTAGCTCAGCCGTAGCGGCACGCTTCGTGTGGTGCCCATAGCGCGTTCGCCACGGCAAACGGGGGTTATCGATTCGCATTTCCATCGCATTCGAGAGCGATCGATCACGAGCCGGGAAGGCAATCATGAAGCGAGTAGTCAAGACGGCGATCGCCGTCACAGCATTCGGCTTGGCGGCGGCGGCGATGGCCGTGCCGGCGCAAGCGGAAGTTCACTCCAACACCGCCAGGTACGCGCCCATCGACGGGCCGGGCGGAGGCACCACTGCAGCCAGCCCGCTCGGGGGCCTGCTCGGCGGCCTGGTCGGGAACGGCCTGCTGAGCGGCCTGCTCGGCGGGTCGCAGCCCAAGTCCGGCGCGGCCCAGATGACCGAGGCCGAGCGCGACGCCGCCAGCGAGAACATGGCGGAGTCCATCGCCACGGCCAACGCGTTCGAGGACGTCACGCGCACCGGTGGCCCGCTGCCCGAGCTGTCGCCCATCGTCATGGGCATCCCGCTCGGCGGGAGCGGCCTGACCAAGTCGCTGCCGCTGCCGGTCCTGTCGGGCGCCGCGCGTATGGCGGAGCCCGCCACGCCCTCCGTCAAGGCGGGCAAGCAGGGGCAGAGCCAGGCCACCGTCGAGGGCGCCACCGTGCGCGGCACGTTCGGCGCGGTGACCGGCACCCTGGAGTCGTCCGTCGGGGGCGCCGCGCACAAGCTGTACGCCAGCGGCCTGCTGCCGTCGTCCGGCATCGGCTTCGTCGGCACCGGCGACGCCACGTCCAAGACCCTGAGCGGGACCACCCAGGGCGTGGCCGGCCTGTCGGCCGACTCCGCCGTGGCCGGGCTCACCGAGGCCGCCAGGCGCGCGCTGCCGCACGCCTCCAGCGGCGAGCTGTCGCCGATGGTCGGACGGGTGGCCCCGGCCGAGATGGCACCCGTCGTGGAGGCACTGCCCGCCACCTCGCAGGCCATCGCCATGGACGAGCTCACCCCGCTCGTCGAGAGCAGCTCGTCCTTCGTCGCGGCCCGCGGGACCAAGGCCGCCGGCTCGTACAGCGACGTGATCACCGCCCTGGGCTGGACCACCGACGCGCTGACGAGCTCGGTGCGGAACTCCTGGGCTCGCGACTAGGCCGCGATGAACGCGCTGATGAGCGAGGCCGGCCTCGGGGCCGGGCAGGACGGTTCGCGGGCGTCACAGGTGCCGACGCCCGAGCATCGGCCCAGCCGGTGACCTAGGCGGTCCGTTCGTGCGCTCCAGCAGTTCCTCGACGGCGTGCACTCCCATGACCGGCGCCCCCTGATCGAACGGGGTCGCCCGGTCGGAGCCCATGGCCGCGGTCCGGACCGGGCTCCGCTGATCGGGACGCCGTCACACTGACGCGGCAGGCCACACGGGGCGCCCAAAGGTGCCGGGCGCCCGTTGGCACTTCCGCGCGTGGGTTGCTGAGCCCCCGCCACCAGCGGGTGGTCTCATGACGGGCTTGGGCGGACGCGCCCGTGCCCGGGGCGCGCTCGCGTATCCGCGCCGCCACTGCAGGGCAGCGGCGCCACGCGAGCCCCGCCCCCGCCGTCGGCCCCACCCCGGGGCCGGCGGCGATTCGCGTTTCCTTGGGCGGCTCGCCGCCCAGGACCTCATCCCCGGTCGGCCGCCTTCCCGTGGCGCGCCTCGGGACGGCCCATGACGGTGTAGCCGCTCCCGGACGGGCCCGTGAGGTGGTGTCGCCGCCTCCAGAAGGGCCCGTGGGGCGGTGTGCCGCCCCCGGACGAACGTCGAGGCGGTGGGCGCTACAGGCGCCCCTGTGATCCTTTCAGCGCCTCCCGACGGTCTCGGGGCGCTGCCGAAGCGCTGCCGAGAATCCTCAGGGCCTTGCCGAGAAGGCTCAGGGCAGGCGGACGCCTGTGCGGCGGGCTATCTGGGCCTGCAGCCTGGCCATCTGCCAGTGCAGCTCCAGAAGCTGCTCCGCGAGCTGCAGTCTCGGGATCTCGGTCACGTCTTCGGTGGCCAGGTGGTCAATCGCGGCCGAAAGCTCTCCCATCGCGCGCCCCCACTCCATCACCGTTCCTCAGCTCGAATTGACGTTCGAATCCTATCGGAACGGCAGTTGCCCTGTCAGTCTTTTGCCTCTCCAGCCGCGTCCGTTTCGCACACAAGATCGAATTCGGGCATGAAAAAACCTCCGCACTCGGGCGGGGGAACGCCCTGGCGGAGGTAGGAGTGGTGGTCGGGGGTCAGCCCTTGTTGTAGGCGGCGATGACTTCCTTCGGGTCGCCGTCCATCTTGACCTTGCCCTTGTGCAGCCAGATGACCCGGTTGCAGGTCTCCTCGATGACCCGGAGGTCGTGGGCCACGAGGAAGACCGTGCCGGCCGACTCGCGGATCTGGCGGATGCGCTGCTCGCTCTTCTTGCGGAACTCGCGGTCGCCGGTCGCCAGGGCCTCGTCGATGAGCAGGACGTTGTGCGTCTTGGCGGAGGAGATGGCGAAGCGCAGGCGGGCGCCCATGCCGGAGGAGTAGGTGGACATGGGGAGCTGGACGAACTCATCGATGCCGGAGAAGTCGACGATCTCCTGGTATTTCTCCCTGACCTCGGTGGGCGTCATGCCCATGGCGTAGCAGCCGAGGACGATGTTGCGCTCGCCGGTCAGCTCGCGCATGAGCGCCGCGTTGACGCCGAGCAGCGAGGGCTGGCCGTCGGTGTAGACGGCGCCCTTGTGCGGGGGCAGCAGGCCCGCGATGGCGCGCAGCAGGGTGGACTTGCCCGACCCGTTGCGCCCCACGATGCCGATGGCGTCGCCGTGGTAGGCCACGAAGGTCACGCCCTTGACCGCGTGGACCTCTTTCATCTGCGGGCGGCCCTGGCGCTTCAGCACGCGCGTGACCGCGTTGACCGCGTTGCCCTTCTCGGCGTCGGAGGCGGCACCGTAGACGCGGTAGACGATGTGGAGGTCGTCGACGATGACGGTGGGAGTGCCCGTGGGCGCTTCGAAGGGCCGCTTGCCCGAAGGCTCCGGGGCGGGATGCACCTTCACATCCTTACCGGGGGCGGTGGGCTTGTCGGCCTTCACCTGTGACAGCTCCTTGGTCAGTTCAGCCACGCCCGTACCTCTCCTCGGACCGCCAGAAGTACCAGAAGCCGAAGCCGAGTGCGAACACCGCCCAGAATACGCAAGACATCCACACCATCGGCGGGGGGTGGTGGCCGAACTGGGGGTTGTGCGTAGTGATGAGGATCTCGCGCATCCACTCGATGAACGAGGCCGCCGGGTTGAGGTACATCGCGTTGGCCACCCACTGGGGCAGCTCTGCGGAGTTGACGACCTTGTCCTGGATCGAGAAGAACACGCCTGAGGCGTAGAGCCAGGTGCGGGTGATGAACGGCAGCAACTGGTTGAGATCGCGCATCGTGGCGCCGAGCCGCGCGATCACGAGGCCGGCGCCGATGTTGAACATCGTCTGCAGGAGGAGCACCACGGGGATCATGAGCCAGAACCACGTGGGCCACTCGCCGGTGAAGACCACGAGGACGAGCAGCACGCCCATGGAGATGGCGAGCTGCTGCAGCTCCTGGATCGTGTACGCCAGCGGCAGCGACGCCCGGGGGAAGTGCAGCGCCCTGATCATCGACAGGTTGCCCGAGATCGACTTCGCGCCGGCGGTGACCGTTCGCTGCGTGTAGGTGAAGATGAACATGCCGGTCAGCAGGAACGCCGGATAGTTCGTGATGTTCTTGCCGCCGCCCAGGATGAGGCCGAACATCAGGAAGTAGATGGCGGCGTTGAGCAGCGGGGTCAGCACCTGCCAGAGCTGGCCGAGCGCCGAGCTGGAATATTTCGTGACGTTGCGCGAGGTCGCGTACGTCAGGATGAAGTGACGGCGCTGCCATAGCTGGCGCACGTAGACAGGAAACCTCGGCCGTGCGATGGCACGGCGAAGGCCGTATCTCTTGGCGAGCTTGGCCAGCGGCTCCTGCCCGCTTCGGCCGCCCGCCTGGGCGTCCGCTACAGCGGATTCCGGCTGGCTCATGGCAAGGACTCTATTGGATCCCGGTCGGTGGGGTGCCTGTCGTGAGGGTTCGCGACGGACAGTTGGACGGTGCCTTCGGACGCCGGGTTCCAAGGCGTCGTCAAGACCTGCTCAACCGTAGCCCAGCGAGCCGGGGTGTGCTGGCAAGGGCGCGACTGTGGTCGTGTAGTGGGTATTTTTCATCGACTGTTCACGTCCAGGACCTTCCCGTCAGAGGTGATTTGCGCCGTTTGCGAATCATCGGGCTAAATGTCTGTGACGTTGGATAGGCGTACGTGTGACCGAACTGCAACGCGCCAGAGACTCCCTGGTGGCAAGTAGTGAGGGATAGTCGCGATCGACTGGCAGGGCGTCGGCTGGTTTGACCAGGTCAGCCAAATCCGGAGGGATACCAGGAACCCACCGTCAGGCTGCGCATGATCACTGCAGCTCAGCGCTAGGCGCCCACCTGTAGAGGGAGGAATTCTTTCACCATGCGTGTTACTAAGGGCGCACAGATCGTCGCCGGTACCGCGCTGCTCGCCCTCGCGGTTGCCGCGTGTGGCGGCGGTGCCACGGACAACGGTGGCACTGCCGCGGGCGGGGGCGGAGAGACGCCGGTCCGCATGGAGGTCGGCGAGCCTCAGGAGCTCCTCGTCCCGCAGAACACCTCTGAGACCGAGGGTTCCGAGGTACTCGCGGCCGTGTTCTCCCCGCTCGTCCGCTACGACGAGCAGAAGCAGCCGGTCGAGGAGGCGGCGGAGTCCATCACCACGACGGACAGCAAGGTCTGGACGATCAAGCTGAAGTCCGGCTACACGTGGCACGACGGCACCGCCGTGACCGCCGCCGACTACGCGCGCGCGTGGAACTACGCCGCCCTGCAGGACAACGCCATGAGCGCGTCCTACTTCTTCGGCCGCGTGGACGGCTATCTGGACGTGCACCCGGGCGAGGGCAAGACGCCGACGACCAAGGAGATGAAGGGTCTCAAGGTCGTCGACGACAGCACGCTCGAGGTCACGCTCACCGCGCCGTTCTCGCAGTTCAAGACCATGCTGGGCTACACCGCCTTCTACCCGCTGCCCCAGTCGGCGCTCGGCCCCGACGGCAAGATCACCCAGGCGTTCGGCGAGAAGCCGATCGGCCAGGGCCTGTTCAAGCTGGACAAGCCCTACAAGAAGGGCACCGACCAGACGATCGACATGTCGGTCTACGACAAGTACACCGGCAAGAAGCCGACCGGCTGGACGAAGCTCCAGTTCAAGGTCTACACCAGCTCCGAGACCGCGTGGAACGACCTGCAGGCCGAGAACCTGGACATCCACGACTCCCTGCCGGCCACCGCGATCTCCACGGCCAAGTCCGTGCTCGGCGACCGCTACTTCGACGAGCCCGACGCCGCCATCGGCTACATCGGCGTGCCGCTGCGGTACAACAAGGAGTTCGACAACGTCGACATCCGCAAGGCCATCTCGATGGCCATCGACCGCAAGACGATCAGCGACACGGTCTTCTCCGGCACCCGTGCACCGGCCGACGACTTCATCAACCCGGCCATCCCCGGCTACCGTCAGGGCGCCTGCGAGGCGTGCACGTACAACCCGGCCGAGGCCAAGAAGCTGTACGAGTCGGCCAACGGGCCCAAGACCATGGAGCTCGGCTACAACGCCGACGGCGGTCACAAGGAGTGGATCGAGGCCGTCGCCAACAACCTGCGCGCCAACCTGGGCATCGAGGTCACGCCGAAGCCGTTCGAGAAGTTCCAGGGCATCCTGGACGCCCTCGACGCCAAGGAGTACAAGGGCCTGTTCCGCATGGGCTGGTCGATCGACTACCCGTCGGCCGAGAACTACCTGACCCCGATCTTCGGCACCGGCGCCATCGGCACCGGCTCCAACTATGGCGGCTACTCCAGCAAGGAGTTCGACGACCTGGTGGCCAAGGGCGACCAGGCGGCGGACGCCGCCGAGGGCCTGAAGTTCTACCAGCAGGCGGGCGACATCCTGATCAAGGAGCTGCCGTACATCCCGGTCTACTTCTACCGCAGCAACTACGGGCACTCCACGAAGATCAAGAACGTCAAGCTCAACCTGCTCAACCAGGTCAACTGGGCCGACATCGAGAAGGCCTGACGTCATTCGCGAGGTGGACGGCACTTGCCGTCCACCCGTCGAAGGGCTGAGCTTGGAGGCAGTCACTCGAGCCGGGTAAATCACGGACTCAGGGGGGCTGCCTCCAAGTGCGTACCGGAGGGCTGGAATGGGCCGATATGTCATTAGGCGTTTGATCCAGGCGATACCCGTCCTGCTCGGCGCCACGCTACTCATCTTCTGCATCGTCTTCGCGCTGCCTGGTGATCCCATCGCGGCGATGTTCGGAGACAAGCGCCCGGACCCGGCCGTGGCCGAGGTCCTGCGCGAGCAATACCACCTCAACGACCCGCTGCTGCTGCAGTACTGGTACTACATCAGCGGGGTGCTCCTCCACGGGGACTTCGGCGTGAACTTCGCCGACGTCCCGGTCTCCCAGATCATGGCGGGCAAGTTCCAGGTCACGCTGAACCTGGCGCTGGTGGCCCTGCTCATGGAGGCCGTCATCGGCGTCGGCCTCGGCCTGTGGGCGGCGCTGCGCCGCGGCAAGTCCACCGACACCGTGATCCTCGCCTCGACCCTGCTGCTGATCTCGGTCCCGACGCTGGTGACCGGCTTCGTGCTGCAGCTCGTTCTGGGCGTGAAGCTCAAGCAGTGGACCGGCCTGGACATATTCCCGGTCGCGGGCACGTTCGCGGGACTGCGCAGCTACCTGGTGCCCGGCTTCGTGCTGGCCGGGGTCTCGGTCGCGTACCTGACCAGGCTCACCAGGACGAGCCTGGTGGAGACGCTCAGGGCGGACTACATCCGCACCGCCACGGCCAAGGGGCTGTCCAGACGCCGCGTCATCGGCAGGCACGGCCTGCGCAACGCCTTGATTCCGCTGGTCACCTATCTGGGCGCCGACCTCGGCAACCTGATGGGCGGCGCGGTGATCACAGAGACGATCTTCAACCTCCCGGGGATTGGCAATCAGCTCTTCACGTCGGTTTACTTGCGGGAACAGCCGGTTGTCGTGGGCATCGTCACCGTTCTGGTGCTGATCTACATCCTGGCCAACCTGGTCGTCGACTTGTTGTACGCCGTGCTAGACCCGAGGATCCGCTATGAGTAACCCAACCCCGCCGGTCGGGCCGGGACTCCCGGAGACCCAGACGCTGGTCTCGGACACGGCGACCGCACCGGCGCCGGCACGTGAGGGCAGGCAGGACAAGAGCAACAAGCCCGCCAGCCTGTGGTCCGACGCCTGGTACGACCTCAGGCGCCGGCCGATGTTCATCATCTCGGTGATCATCATCCTGATCCTGCTGGTGATGTCGTTCTGGCCGTCGCTGTTCACCTCGATCGACCCGTTCAACGCCAGGACCTGCGACCTGTCCACGGCGCGTCAGGGGCCCAGCGCCGGCCACCTGTTCGGCCGGGACAACCAGGGTTGCGACGTCTACGCCAGGACGATCTACGGCGCCCGCAACTCCATCGTGATCGGCGTGCTGACCACGCTGATCACCACGCTCGTCGGCGGGCTGCTCGGCATCATCGCCGGCTTCCGCGCCGGCGTGGTGGACACGGTCGCCTCGCGCGTCACGGAGATCTTCTTCGCCATCCCCCCGATCCTCGGCGCGCTGCTGATCGCGGCCACGTTCCGCGGCCGGGCCAACAGCATCCTGCTGGTGATCATCGCGCTGGCGGTGCTCGGCTGGCCGATGACGTACCGCATCATGCGGGCCGCCGTGATCACGGCGAAGAGCCAGGACTTCGTGGTCGCGGCCAGGGCGCTGGGCGCGGGAGCGGGCCGGATCATGTTCCGCCACCTGCTGCCGAACTCGCTGGCCCCGGTCATCGTCGTGGCCACGATCAACCTGGGCAGCTTCATCGCGGCCGAGGCCGCGCTGTCGTTCCTGGGCGTCGGCGTGCAGTCGCCGGACATCTCGTGGGGCCTGATGATCGCCGACGCGCGCAACAGGTTCCTGGAGGCGCAACTGCCGCTGGTGTTCCCCGCCGTGTTCCTGAGCGTCACCGTGCTCGCGTTCATCATGATGGGCGACGCCGTACGCGACGCGCTCGACCCGAAGCTCAGGTAGGAGGGGGGATCAAGTGAAGAAGACGTCCGCGGATGTGTTGCCGGCCGAGGGAGGGCTCGGCGACGAACCGCTGCTCGCGGTCGACGACCTGCACGTGGAGTTCAACACGCGCGCGGGGGTCGTCCGCGCGGTCAACGGCGTGAGCTACTCGGTCGGCCCCGGCGAGACGCTGGCGGTGCTGGGCGAGTCGGGTTCGGGCAAGTCCGTGACGGCCCAGGCCATCATGGGCATCCTCGACATGCCGCCCGCGGTCATCCCCAAGGGGGAGATCCGCTTCAGGGGCACCGACCTGCTCAAGCTGTCGGAGGAGGCCCGCACCCAGGTGCGCGGCCAGCGGATCGCGATGATCTTCCAGGACGCGCTCTCCGCGCTCAACCCGGTGTTCACCGTGGGCTGGCAGATCAGCGAGATGTTCCGGGTGCACCGGGGCATGTCCAGGGGCGACGCCATGAAGAAGGCCGTCGAGCTGATGGACAGGGTCCGCATCCCGGCCGCCCGGCAGCGGGTGCAGGACTACCCGCACCAGTTCTCGGGCGGCATGCGCCAGCGCATCATGATCGCCATGGCGATCGCGCTCGACCCCGAGGTGCTGATCGCCGACGAGCCCACCACGGCGCTCGACGTGACCGTGCAGGCACAGATCATGGAACTGCTGGCCGAGCTGCAACGCGAGAGCCAGATGGGCCTGATCCTGATCACCCACGACCTCGGCGTCGTGGCGGACGTGGCCGACAAGATCGCGGTCATGTACGCGGGGCGCATCGTCGAGCACGCCCCGGTGTACGACATCTACAAGGCGCCGGCGCACCCGTACACGAAGGGCCTGCTGGACTCGATCCCCAGGGTCGACCTCAAGGGCCAGGAACTGTACGCGATCAAGGGGCTGCCGCCCAACCTGCTGAACCTGCCGGACGGGTGCTCGTTCCACCCGCGGTGCCCGTACCGGCAGGACAACTGCGTGTCCGACGTCCCCCAGCTCTACGAGATCAGCGGCACGCGCAACAGCGCCTGCCACTACTGGAGGGAGGTCCTCGATGGCGAACGACAGTGAGCGCATCCTCGAGGTGCGCGACCTGGTCAAGCACTTCCCGCTCACCCAGGGGATCCTCTTCAAGAAGCAGATCGGGGCGATCAAGGCCGTCGACGGCGTGTCGTTCGATCTGAACAAGGGCGAGACGCTGGGCATCGTGGGCGAGTCGGGCTGCGGCAAGTCCACGCTCGCCAAGGTCCTGATGGCGCTCGAACGGCCCACGTCGGGCTCGGTGAAGATCAACGGCAGGGACATCGCCAAGGCGGAGGGCGGCGAGCTGAAGCGCATGCGCCGCAACATCCAGATGGTGATGCAGGACCCGTACACCTCGCTGAACCCCCGGATGACGGTCGGCGACATCATCGGGGAGCCGTACGAGATCCACACGGAGGTCGCGCCCAAGGGCGACCGGCGCCGGCGGGTGCAGGAGCTGCTGGAGGTGGTCGGGCTCAACCCCGACCACATCAACCGCTACCCGCACCAGTTCTCCGGCGGCCAGCGGCAGCGCATCGGCATCGCCCGCGGGCTGGCGCTGCAGCCGGAGATCATCGTCTGCGACGAGCCGGTCTCGGCGCTGGACGTGTCGATCCAGGCGCAGGTCATCAACCTGCTGGAGCGGCTGCAGAACGAGTTCAACCTCGCCTACATCTTCATCGCCCACGACCTGTCGGTGGTGCGCCACATCTCCGACAGGGTGGGGGTGATGTACCTGGGCAAGTTCGTGGAGCTGGGCAAGGACGCCGACATCTACGACAAGCCCGCTCATCCGTACACGCAGGCGCTGCTGTCGGCGGTGCCGGTGCCCGACCCCGACGGGCGGGAGCAGCGTGAGCGAATCATCCTTCAGGGTGACCCGCCGTCTCCGGCCAACCCGCCGAGCGGGTGCCGGTTCCGTACGCGGTGCTGGAAGGCGCAGGAGATCTGCGCGGAGCAGGAGCCGCTGCTGCAGATCCGGTCGGGGACCGGACACGAGAGCGCCTGCCACTTCGCAGAGACGCACGACGTGGTGCACGTGGGCTGATCCGGCCCCGTGCCCCATGGCACAACGGCCCCCGGGAGGTCTTCTCTCGGGGGCCCGTCGTGTCAGGTCGTGGCGATGACGGCGGAGCCGTGGCCGAACAGGCCCTGGTTGGCGGCCAGGCCCACGCGGGCGTCCGGCACCTGGCGCGCCCCCGCCGCGCCCCGTAGCTGCGTCGTCAGCTCGCAGAGCTGGGCGATGGCCTGGGCGGGGATCGCTTCGCCGAACGAGGCCAGACCGCCCGACGGGTTCACCGGGATCCGGCCCCCGAGCGCGGTCTCGCCGGAGCGCAGGAGCTTGTCCGCCTCGCCGGCCGGGCACAGCCCGAGGTCCTCCGTCCAGTCGAGCTCCAGGGCCGTCGACAGGTCGTACACCTCGGCCAGCGACACGTCCCGGGGTCCCGCCCCCGCCTCCTCGTACGCCGCGTGCGCGAGCGCCGCCCTGAAGGGCCTCTCCGGCGCGGGAACGGCGGCACAGGAATCCGTGGCGAAGTCGGGCAGCTCCAGCACCGTGTTCGGGAAGACCGGCGTGACCGTGGACACCGCGGCCAGCCGGACGTACCGGGTGGCGTGGCGGCGCGCGTACGACTCCGACGTCAGCACCACCGCGGCGCCGCCGTCCGAGGTGGCGCAGATGTCCATGAGGCGCAGCGGGTCGGCCACCATGGGGGAGGCGAGCACCTCCTCGGCCGTGACCGGCCTGCGGTAGCGGGCCATCGGGTTGAGCGAGCCGGCCAGCGCGTTCTTGACCTTGACGGCCGCGAAGTCGGCGGGGGTCGAGCCGTGCAGGGCCATGCGGCGGCGCGCGTAGAGCGCGAAGTACGCCGGGTTGGCGGCCCCGAGCAGACGGAACCGCAGCCAGTCTGGATCGTCGGGCCGGTCGCCGCCCACCGGCGCGAAGAAGCCCTTGGGCGCCGCGTCCGCCCCGACCACGAGCGCCACGTCGCACATCCCGGCCAGGATCCTGGTACGCGCGATGTCCAGCGCCTGGGCCCCGGACGCGCAGGCCGCGTAGCAGGAGGCGACCCTGGCGCCCGACCAGCCCAGCGCCCTGGCGTAGGAGGCGCCGGAGACGAACCCGGGGTAGCCGTTCCTGATCGTGTCGGCCCCGACCACGAACTGCACGTCCGTCCAGGCCAGCCCGGCGTCACGCAGGGCCGCGCGGGCGGCGGCCACGCCGTACTCCAGGAAGGGTCGGCCCCACTTGCCCCAGGGATGCATCCCGACGCCCAGCACCGCCACGCTCATGAGGCCCGCCCCCACATCCACACCAGCGGCCCGTCGGCCAGCGGGCCCGAGGTCAGCTCCAGCTCCATGCCCACCGCGAGCTGCTCCACGGTCAGGCCGCTGACCTGGCCGAGCACCACGATGCCCACCTCGTCGAGCTCGACCGCGGCCAGCGTCACCGGCTCGTACGGCTCGGCCGCCACGAACGGCGCCGGCGGCGGGTAGCAGGCGTTCGTGTACGACCAGACCCGCCCGCGCCGCGGCAGCCTGACGGTCTCGGTGTCCGTGCCCTCGCAGCGCGGGTTGGGGCACGAGCCGTGCCTGGGCGGGAAGCAGACCGTGCCGCAGCCCGCGCACCTGGTGCCGAGCAGGCGGGCGCCGTCCTCCTCGACGGTGAACCAGCCCTCGATCGCGTACGTCATAGCCGGAGTATCACACAAGCGCTTGTTAGGTTGAATCCCTCCCGCGGTGCCGCAGCACCACCCAGCCCGACATCGCCACCATCAGCAGCACCAGCCCCGCCACCACCGGCATCCTGGAGGCCGGTGCGGGCCCCGCGCCGAAGTACCGTCCCGGCCTGGGCGGCGCCGACGCCGGCCGGGCCAGCCGGTCGGCCTCCCGCAGGGCCAGCAGCGCGTTGGCCACGCCGTGCCCGTAGGCGGGGCTGTAGCCGCCGGGGGGCCGCCGCCTGGTGCCCAGCTCGATGGCCATCCGCACCTGGTGGGGCGACAGGCCGGGGTGGGCCGACCTGACCAGGGCCGCGATGCCCGCGACCGTGGCGGCGGCCGAGCTGGTGCCGTCGCCCACCACGTACGAGTCGTCGCCGTCGGCCGTCACGATCTCCGTGCCGGGGGCCACCACGGACAGGTAGTCCTGCCTGTTGGAGAAGGGGGCGACCGTCATCCGCCGGTCCACCGCGCCCACCGCGATCACGCCGGGGTAGGCGGCGGGGAAGTTCTTCCTGTTGCCGGAGTCGCCGTCGTTGCCCGACGAGGCCACCAGCACCGCGCCCTTGCCGATCGCGTACCGGACGGCCGCCTCCTCCGCCGCCGAGCCCTCCCATGCGCCGCTGCCGCCCCCGAGTGACATGCTGATCACGCCGGCGCCGTGGTCGGCCGCGTACCGGATGCCCTCGGCCAGCGCGTCGGAGCGGACGGAGGGGTTCATGGAGGGGTTCTTCGCGCGGCGCGGGTCGCCGTTCTCCAGCGTGACCCGTACCGACAGCACCTGGGCGGCGGGGGCCACGCCGATGACGCCCCTGCGGCCCCCGTCGTGCCGGCGTCCGGCGATCAGGCTGGCCATGGCGGTGCCGTGCGGCCCCCACGGCCCCCTTCCCGCCCCGGTCAGGTCGGGGCCCTGGATGATCGCGCCTTCCAGGTCGGGGTGGCGGGGGTTGACGCCGGTGTCGAGCACGGCCACCACCACGCCCTCGCCGCGGCTCGACCGCCACGCCTCGGGCAGGCGCAGCGCGCCGAGCTGCCACTGCCCGGCCCGCGCCGCCTCGCCGACGTCGTCGGCCGAGCCGGACGGCACGGGCTTCGCCAGTGCCGCGATCGTCCCCGGATCCATGAGCGCGCCCGCCATGAGTCCGGTCAGCAGGACGGGCGGGACGAGCTTCCTCATCGGGCCGGCGCCCGGTGCGGCGCTGCCGACCCCACGGGGACGGGCCGGTCGGCGGACAGGGCGGAGAGCAGCGTGACGTACAGGTGGTACACGACAACCTCGAGCGGGAGGGGAGGGACCTCCGATCGCTCGCATTCTGACACGCGAAAGTCCGCCCAGCCCGACGCTTCGGTAAACAGACCGATACGCGGAGTAGTTCTGATCTGCCGCTTTTCGCCGACGGAGATGGTGAAAGTCGGACATGTGCACCCGGCGGGAGTCCAGCCGCCGCGCCACGTACCCCAATCCGCCGTGAACGGCCGCACTCCGCACATTACGATTGGCCACGGGCCGCGTGCGGGCGAGACCATCGCTCGCCCCTTTCGAGGAGGACACCATGGGAGCACCCCTCAGCGGTGACGATGCTGCCCAGGAACCGTCCCGACAACCACTCTCAGAACGCGATCTCGAGCTCCTCGCCTTCGAGCGCCAATGGTGGCGCTACGCGGGCGCGAAGGAGCACGCCATCAAGGAGACGTTCGGGTTCTCCGCCACGCGCTACTACCAGCTGCTCGGTGAGCTGATCGACCGGCCGGAGGCGCTCGAACACGATCCCATGCTGGTCAAACGGCTGCGCCGGTTACGGTCCACGCGACGTCGTGACCGCGCCGCCAGAAGGCTCGGCATGCGTCCCTGACCGGCTGGGTACGGCAGCCGCGTGAGGAACATCCCTGGAATGAAGGCGATACTGAACGATCCGGCGGGCGCCGTGATCGGGCTCGACTTCGACGGCACCCTGTCGCCGATCGTGCCCGACCCCGCCGAAGCCGTGATCCACCCCGAGGCGCCCGAGGTGCTCGCCGCCCTGGGCGACCACGTCCGCGCGGTGGCCATCGTGACCGGCAGGCCCGCGGCCACCGCGCTGGAGCTCGGGCCAGGACTGGCCGGCGTGCCCGGGCTGGTGGTGCTCGGGCACTACGGGTTCGAGCGCTGGGAGGGCGGGCGGATCTCCGCGCCCCCGCCCCCGCCGGGTGTGCCGCGGGCCGAGGCCGAGCTGCCGCTGCTGCTCGACTCCCTGGGCCTGTCCGAGGTGAGCGTCGAGGACAAGCACCGGGCCGTGGCCGTGCACACCAGGCGTGCCCCCGACCCCGAGGGCGCGCTGGCGGCGCTGCGCGAGCCGCTGGCCAAGCTGGCGGAGAAGCACGGCCTGGTGGTCGAGCCCGGCCGCATGGTGCTGGAGCTGCGGCCCCCGGGCATGGACAAGGGGCAGGCGCTGAGCCTGTTCCTGGCCGAGCGGGCGGCCCGGTCGGTCATGTTCGTGGGTGATGACCTGGGCGATCTGGCGGCGTTCGAGGCCGTACGCGCCTCCGGGCTGCCGGGGGTGACCGTGTGCAGCGGGTCGGCCGAGGTGACCGCGCTGGCCGAACGGGCCGACCTCGTGGTCGACGGGCCCGACGGGGTGGTGGAGCTGCTCGGCGAGCTGGTGGCGGCGTTCGGCCGGCTGTGACCGGGCGCGGCCCAGAGGCGGCTCAGGAACGCCGCCCCGCAGTGAGCACCCCGGCCAGCGCCAGCCCGATGAGCACCGGCACCATCAGGAACGCGGTCCAGGTGCCGAAGCCGTCGGCGAGCGTGCCGAGCGCGAGTGGCCCGGCCGCCATGGCGCTGCCCGCCCAGATAGGCGAGGCCGCCGCCGCCAGGTCCGCCCGGCCGCCGGAACCGGTGATCAGCGCGGCCAGCGCGAGCGGGAAGTGCAGGGAGACGCCGAGCCCGCAGACCACCAGCCCGGCGTACGACAGCAGAGGCTGGGTGCTCAGCCAGAACAGCAGCCAGCCCGCGGCCGTCACCGCCAGCGCCCCCGCGAACAGCGGCGTGCCCGGCAGGCGCAGCGCGAGCTGAGCCCCGGCGAACCTGCCCGCCGCCATGCCCGCCACGAACGCCGTCAGCCCCGTGGCCGCCGTCGCCGCGCTCAGCCCCGTACGCGAGGCGAACAGGTCGGCGGCCCACAGGTTGAACGTGAACTCCAGCGCCACGCAGCAGAACAGCACCAGCCCCGCCAGGTGGAACCGCCAGCCGGGCCGCTCCGCGGGAGGCGCGCTCCCACCGGCCCCGGCGGCCCGCCGGTCGGGCCAGACCCTGCCCATGGCCAGCGCGAGCAGCACGCTGGTGATCGGCGTGGCCAGCAGCGCGACCCGCCAGCCGAGCGCCGTCTGCGCGACCACGCTGAGCCCGAACGTCATCGCCATGCCCACGACGACCCCGACCGCGTTGGCCTCGCTGATCGCCGCGGGACCGGCCGGGCCGTGGTGATCGCTGAGCGTCGCCATGCACGTGTAGAGCATGATCGAGCCGAACCCGCCGGACACGCCGTAGCCGAGCAGCGTCATGGGCAGCGCGTCGGTGATCAGGATCATGAGCACGCCGGCGTTCATCCCGGCCAGGCCGATCCAGCACGTCGCGCGCCGCCCGAGCCGCCGGGTGAGCAGGGGCAACAGGAGCCCGGCCACGATCGTGCCGAGGGCCATGGAGGTGCCGTGCAGGCCCGCCACGGTGGCCGACGTGCGCTGGTCGGCGCGCAGCAGCGGCAGGGCGGCGCTCAGCCCGTACAGGAAGGTGGCGAACGTGCCGAGCTGCAGGTAGACGAGCCAGGTCGGGCGGTCTCTGACCAGTCGCGCGGAGGGTAAGACCGTGGTCACCCGGCAGCCTCCCGCTGGATGGAGGGACCTGTCGGTCTCATGTTAGGCCAGCGCGTCGAGCTGCGCCGCGAGCCATTTCCGCGGCGGCAGCGCGGTGGCGGCGGCGGCCAGCTCGTCGCGGCGCGAGCGGCGCTCGTCCTCGGGCATGACCAGCGCGGTGTGCAGCGCGGCGGCCGTGCCGCTGATGTCGTACGGGTTGACCAGGAGCGCGTGCTCGCCCAGCTCTGCCGCCGCCCCGGCCTCCCGCGACAGCACCAGTGCGCAGCGCGGCGACAGCACCGGGCCCTCCTTGGCCACCAGGTTCATGCCGTCGCGGACGGGGTTGACCAGCAGCACGTCGGCCATCCGGTACGCGGCCAGCGAACGCGCGTAGTCGTCTTCGACGTTGAGTATGAGCGGTTCCCAGTCTTCTGTGGCGTACTCGTCCTCGATCTCCTTGGCGCAGCGCTGCACCGAGGCGGTGTACTCGCGGTATTCGGGCAGGTCGTGGCGGCTGGGGTAGGCGAAGACCAGGTGCACCACCCGGCCGTGCCACTCGGGGTGGGCGGCCAGGAACTCGCGGTAGGCGTTCAGGCCGCGCACGATGTTCTTCGACAGCTCCGTGCGGTCGATGCGGACGATCAGCCTGCGCTCGCCCACCTGCTCCCTGAGCACGGCCATGTGCGACTCGACGTCGGGCTCGCGGGCCCGCTCCCACAGCTCCGCGCCGTCCACGCCGAGGCTGTGCACGCCGATGCGGGTCGTCCGGCCCTGGTACGTGATCGTGCGGGCGACCCGGTCGGTCTCGGCGCCCAGCAGCCGCTCGCAGCAGTCCATGAACGCCTGCGCCCACCGGTCGGTGAGGAACCCGGCGTGATCGGCGCCCAGGATGCCCTCCAGGACCTCGCCGGCCACGTCGTCGGGCAGCAGGGAGAAGTATTCGGGCGGTGCCCACGGCGTGTGGCTGAAGTGGGCGATGCGCAGGTCGGGCCGCTCGGCGCGGAGCAGGGCCGGGGTCAGCGTCAGGTGGTAGTCCTGCACCATCACGCGGGCGCCGTGCCCCGCCTCCTCGGCCAGCGCCATCGCGAACGCGCCGTTGTAGTCGCGGTACGACTCCCACTCGCGCGCGAACCTGGTGCCGAAGCTGGGGGAGTTGGGGATGTCGTAGAGCAGGTGGTTGACGAACCACAGCGTGGAGTTGGCCACGGCGTTGTAGGCGCGGTGGAACGTGGCCGGCGCGATGTCGAGCATCCGCAGCGGGCCGGTGTCGTAGCCGGCGTGGTCGAGCCGGCCCCCCGCGGCCAGGCGTACGGCGTTGCGGTCGCCGTCGGACAGCGCGGCGCAGACCCACAGCACGCCGTCTTTCCTGGCGATGCCCGACAACCCCGAGACCAGGCCCCCACCCCCGCGTCTCATCGTCAGCTCGCCGTCGTCGGAGACGGTGAAGGAGACGGGCCCTCGGTTGGAGGCCAGCAGCACGCTGTTCATCATGGCTCCCTTCGACCATAGGATCCCAGCTATGGCGCTTGATGAGCTAACCGAGGAACTCGCCCGCTCCGCCGCCGCCGGGGACCATCGCGCACTTGGCGAGCTCCTGGCGCGGATCGAGCCTGATGTGCTGCGGCACTGCGCCCGGATCCTTCCGTATCACCAGGACGCGGAGGAGGCCTCGCAAGATACGTTGCTGGCCGTGGCGCGTAACATCGGGCGCTTCGAGGGGCGGGCCAGGTTCAGCACCTGGCTGCACATCGTGACGGCGAACTGCGCGCGCACCACGTACCGGTCGCTGAAGCGCAGGGCGGCCGAGCAGACCTCCGACGAGCTGCCCATGCAGAAGCCCGACGTGCGGCGGGTCAGCGTGATCGCGGGCTCGCGGCTCGACCTGCTCGAGGCGATGGAGACGCTGGAGGCCGACAAGCCCGACCTGGCGCAGGCGCTGGTGCTGCGCGACATCGTCCAGCTCGACTACAACGAGGTGGCCGAGCAGCTCGGGATCCCGCTGGGCACGGCCAAGTCGCGCATCCACCAGGCCCGCAAATACGTGCAGGGACTGCTGGGGGAGGACTATCGCTGAGACTGTCCGTCTCGCATGTTGAGACGGGTGGTAATTTCGGCCCCTTAAGCGGGTAGAGTCCATTTCAACAACTGCATATTGCTCATCCAGAGGGGTGGAGGGACCGGCCCTGCGAAGCCCCGGCAACCCTCCCGGCTTTCGACTCGCGACCTGGCGAGGCCGACCGGGACAAGGTGCCAATTCCGGTTCGTGGTCAAGGTGGCCGCGGGCGAAGATGAGGGAAGGCCTCGCTTCATGTCGCTTGACTTTGGTCCTGCTGTCGGCCTCTCGTGCCGTGAGTGCGGTGCGCGCTACCCCCTGGGTCCCAGCTTCGCGTGTCAGGAGTGTTTCGGGCCGCTCGAAGCGGCCTACTCCTTCGGCGACGTGACCCGCGCGGAGATCGAGTCGGGTCCCGCCAACATCTGGCGTTACCGTTCGCTGCTTCCCGTGCCGGCCGACGTGGCCAGTAAGCCCAATATGAACCCCGGCTGGACCAAATTGGTCAAGGCCGGAAACCTCGGGCGGACACTCGGCATCAAGTCGCTTTACGTGAAGGACGACTCGGGCAACCCCACCCACTCCTTCAAGGACCGCGTCGTCGCCATCGCCGTCGAGGCGGCGCGCAGCTTCGGTTTCCACACCCTTTCCTGCTCCTCCACCGGCAACCTCGCCGGCGCGGTCACCGCGGCGGCGGCGCGGGCGGGGCTCGAGGCGTGCGTGTTCATCCCGGCCAACCTGGAGCAGGCGAAGATCGCCATGGCTCGCGTGTTCGGCGGGAAGCTGATCGGGATCGAAGGCACGTACGACGAGGTCAACAGGTTCTGCTCCGAGCTGATCGGCGACCCGCTTGGCGACAAGTGGGGCTTCGTCAACGTCAACCTGCGGCCCTACTACGCCGAGGGCTCGAAGACGCTCGCGTACGAGATCGCCGAGCAGCTCGGATGGCGGCTGCCCGAGCAGATCATCATCCCCATCGCCTCAGGCTCCCAGCTCACGAAGATCGACAAGGGCTTCAAGGAACTGGTGGCGCTCGGCCTGGTCGAGGACACGCCTTACAAGATCTTCGGGGCCCAGGCCGCCGGGTGCTCGCCCGTGTCCACGGCCTACAAGGCCGGCCACGACGTCGTGCAGCCGGTCAAGCCCGACACCATCGCCAAGTCGCTGGCCATCGGCAACCCCGCCGACGGGCCGTACGTGCTGGACATCGCCCGGCGCACCGGAGGGGCCGTCGAAGACGTCACCGACGCGGAGATCGTGGCCGCGATCAAGCTGCTGGCCTCGACCGAGGGGGTCTTCGCCGAGACGGCGGGCGGCGTCACGGTGGGCGTGCTGAAGAAGCTCACCGAGAACGGCCTGCTCGACCCCGAGGCCGAGACCGTGGTGCTCAACACCGGCGACGGGCTCAAGACGCTCGACGCGATCAGCGGCGACGCCACGCCCACGGCCGTGATCCGGCCCTCTCTCGACGCGTTCCGCGCGACTGTCTGACAACCAGGAAAGGCGACGTAAACCATGAGCGTTTCTGTGCGGATTCCCACCATTCTGCGCACGTACACCGGTGGGAGCGCGGAGGTCAGTGGCGAGGGCGCGACTCTTCGTGACGTGCTCGCCAAGCTGGACTCCGACTACCCGGGGATCGGCGCGAGAATTCTTGATGAATCGGGCAAGATTCGGCGTTTTGTCAACGTTTACGTTGGGGAAGAGGACGTCCGTTTCACCGAGGGTCTCGACACTCCAGCCCCTGAAGGCACTCAGATCTCCATCATCCCGGCGGTGGCCGGCGGCTGACACCGTCCATCCCATGTGAAGGCGCCCCTAGTGGGCGCCTTCTGCTTTTCCGGCCAATTCCGCGTTGAACGACCTTCGGCGCGAACAAATAGGCAGTTTGCAGATTGACTCTGTTGCCAAACCCCGTGCCACAGGTATGGTCGAGGGCGATCGTCTGGCTGATTTTCGGTTAAGTCACACGATTACAGGTCCCGCGGAGGAATGGGCGAGATCTGGGAGACCAGTAAGAGGAGTCGGAAGTGGCGCAGGGCACCGTCAAGTGGTTCAACGCGGACAAGGGCTACGGCTTCATCGCGGTAGACGGTGGTAAGGATGTATTCGTCCATTACTCAGCGATCATGATGGACGGGTACCGATCTCTCGAGCAGGGACAGCGCGTCGAGTTCGAGATCACGCAGGGCCAGAAGGGGCCGCAGGCGGAGTCCGTCCGCGCGGTCTGATCAGCACTGGTTTGCACCGGGCGGGATCGCACGGCAGCGCAGTCCGTGCGATCCGTTCACCTCTCTCTTTCGTCGACTCGCGTACGGCGGGCTGCTCAGGGCGGCTCGCCGTACCGGCACACTGACCTGGGAAAGAACCCTGGGCGGGTGGGCTTTCGCTTGCACTCGGCAGGGTAGAGTGCTAAACAGTTCGTTGGCACTCTGTGCAGCAGAGTGCCAACATCGGATCGAGACGATGGGGTCTGCCGAACGGAGATGCTGACCCATGCCGTCGCGGGCGTCGGCTCGGTCCATGACAAGCCACCCTGCATCTGGGAGGTCTAGCCTTATGGCAGCCAAGATGATCGCGTTTGACGAGGACGCCCGGCGCGGTCTCGAGCGTGGTATGAACCAGCTCGCCGACGCCGTCAAGGTGACCTTG
>NZ_BAAAZP010000218.1:0-69598 GCF_039536965.1 Nonomuraea antimicrobica
GAGGGTGTGGGAGAGTAGGTCACCGCCGGACAATCTTTCAGGAAGGGCCTGACACGGTTTCACGTGTCGGGCCCTTCCTGCGTTTCCGGGTATCTCTTCTTCTTTTGCTGGTGGGTTGTGGGGGAGGGCGGTGGTGGTTGTGTCCTGTCTGGTGTTGGGGTGTGTGTTTGGTGGGGCCTGGCCGGGGTGGCTGGGCCTTTTTCTGTTTTCTGGGGTTGCTGGTTGCTGGTTGCTGTTGGCTTTGGGGTGGTGGTTCCGGGTGGCTGGTGGGTGACAGTGGGTTCTGGTTTTGGTCTTGTTGGGCGACTGCTCGGTGCGGGTGAGTGGCTGGGTGTTGGGGGCGCGGGGTTGCTGGTTGCTCGGGTGGGAGGGGTTGTTGATCGGGGGTGGGGCTTGGTTGTGGGGGATGTGAGGATTCATCGGATATTGGGGTTGTTTGTCTAGCGGGGTGGGGGGAGTTTTCGTGATAATGCTCGGGTGATCACGGCCGGAGTGAAGGCGGCGGCTCGACTGGTCATGGCGCTTGCCCTGGTCATGCCGATCGCGTCGGGGCAAGGAGTGGGGGTGGGCGGGGGCGGTTCGGTGGGATCTGGTGTGGTGGCTGCCGGCGTCAGGGCTGTTGGTGTTGGTGTGGGTGGTGGGGAGCTGGTGGCGGTGGCCAAGGTGGCGGGTGTGTCGCGGGTGCCGGGGGAGAAGATATCCGCGCGGCTTGACCGGTATCTGGCCGGGCGGGCCGGAGTGGCGACGGCCATGGTGAAGGACCTGGGCACGGGCCAGGTGTATCGGTATCACGCGGGCGAGCGGCTGATCACGGCCAGTACGGCGAAGGTGCAGATTCTCATGGCGTTACTGCTGCGTACGTCATGGAAGAAGTTGCCGGCGGGGGTCAGGCGGGATGCCGAGATGATGATCCGCTACAGCGACAACCATGCGGCCGACCGGTTGTGGTTACGGATCGGGGGCGCGGGCGGGTTCACCGCGGCCGGGAAGAGGTTCGGGCTGAAGCACACCCAGGGGGTGCCGGGGGACTGCCTCGACCTGTACTGCTGGGGGATCACCAAGACGTCCGTGGACGACCAGGTGCGGCTGATGGCGGCGCTGGTGTCCGAGCGGAGCCCGCTCAAGAAGAGCGACAGGCAGCAGGTGCTCAAGCTCATGGGCGCGGTCGTCGACGGCCAGGACTGGGGTATCAGCGCCGCCGCGTGTGAGGGGGACCGGGTGGCGCTGAAGAACGGCTGGCTGAAGCGGGTCTCGACCAAGCGCTGGGCCACGATCAGCGTGGGGCTGATCAGGAGTGACGGGCGCGACTACGCCGTTGCCGTACTCACCGAGGGAAGTCCCGAGGTAGGGTACGGCATCGCGACGGTCGAAGGTGTGGCAAAGCGGATCATGCAGGATTTTCGGAAGTGCCGGGCGTGACCAGCCGGTAGCCCACTCCGCGTACGGTCTGGATGAGCTGGTCGTCCTCGTCGCCGAGGCGTGCCCGGAGTCGTTTGACGTGCACCGCGATCGTGTTCGTCGAGGTGTTCGCGGCGGCGTGCCAGACGTGGCGCATGATCTGCTCGCGGGTGACCGTGCGGTCGGCGTTGCGCATGAGGTACTGCAACAGCTCGAACTCACGCAACGGCAGGTGCACGGCCCGCCCGCTGACGCGTACTTGGTAAGCCTGTACGTCCAGCTCGACCCCGCCCACGGCGAGCACCTTGCGGGACTCGGGCGAGGCCGCCTGGATGAACGGCAGCAGTTCGGGCACCCGGTAGGGCCTGGCCACGCAGGCGGCCGCGCCGGCCGCGAGCGCGCGTACTGCTTGCTCGGCGTGTCCCTCTCCCACGCCGAGCAGCACGGGCACGGCTCGCGCCAGCCGCACCGCGCGTACGAACTCCACTGCGTCGATGACCGGGAGCGTGGCCGAGACGAGTACCACGTCCGGCTGCAGGGCTCCGGCCTGCAGCAGCCCCTGAGCACCGTCGGAGGCACCGGTGACGGACACGCCCTCGCGTTCGAGGGCGGTGGCCACCTCCTCCACCACGGCGCCGTCGGGGTCGGCGATGAGCAGTACGGGCTTGGTCCTCGTGTCCCCGTTCATCGTGGATGCCGCCTGCTGTTGGGTCATCAGCCGAAGCGCCCCGTGATGTAGTCCTCCGTGGCCTTCTGGGTGGGGTTGGTGAACATGCGGGAGGTCTCGTCCATCTCGATCACCTTGCCGGGCTTGCCCTGCTCGGCGAGGTTGAAGAACGCGGTCCGGTCGCTGACGCGGGCGGCCTGCTGCATGTTGTGGGTCACGATGACGATCGTGTACTGGTCCTTCAGCTTGGCCATCAGGTCCTCGATGGCCAGCGTGGAGATCGGGTCGAGCGCCGAGCACGGCTCGTCCATCAGCAGCACCTGCGGCTTGACCGCGATGGCGCGGGCGATGCAGAGCCGCTGCTGCTGACCGCCGGACAGGCCGGCGCCGGGCTTGGTGAGGCGGTCCTTGACCTCGTTCCAGAGGTTGGCGCCCTTGAGCGACTCCTCCACGACGCTGTCGCTCTCCGACTTGCTGATGCGGCCGTTGAGCTTGAGCCCGGCGGCCACGTTCTCGTAGATCGACATCGTGGGGAACGGGTTGGGGCGCTGGAAGACCATGCCGATCATCCGGCGGACGGAGACGGGCTCGATGGTGGGGGCGTAGAGGTCCTCGCCGTCGAGCAGCACCTTGCCCTCCACGCGAGCACCTGGGATCACCTCGTGCATGCGGTTGAGCGTGCGCAGGAACGTCGACTTGCCGCATCCCGACGGGCCGATGAACGCGGTGATCGAACGGGGCTCGATGGTCATCGACACGTCCTCGATCGCCTTGTGCGACCCGTAGTACGCGTCGAGACCCGAGACCTGGATCTGCTTGGACATTGCGGTGGTTACCCCCTATCGGCCCCTGGCGGGCGCACGCCACCAGGCGATCAGGCGCGCCACCAGGTTGAGCAGCATGACGATCAGGATCAGCGTGAGGGCTCCGGTCCACGCCCGGTCGACCGCGGTGTCGTTGGGACGCGCGGCCTGGTCGAAGACGAACAGCGGCAGGCCCATCTGCGGCCCGTCGAACGGGTCGTTGTTGATGGAGTTGGTGAAGAACACCGTCATCAACAGCGGTGCGGTCTCACCGGCGACGCGGGCCACCGCCAGCATGACGCCGGTGACGATGCCGGTGAACGCGGTCGGCAGCACGACCTTGACGATGGTGCGCCACTTGGGCACGCCCAGCGCGTACGAGGCTTCGCGCAGGTCGTTGGGCACCAGCCGGAGCATCTCCTCGGCGGACCTGACGACCGTCGGCATCATCAGGATCGACAGCGCGATCGCGCCCGCCCAGCCGGAGAACGGGAAGCCGAGGAACAGGATCCAGAACGCGAAGACGAACAGGCCGGAAACGACGGAAGGGACGCCGGTCATGACGTCCACGAAGAAGCTGATGGCGCGGCTCAGCCGGCCCCCGTTGCCGTATTCGACCAGATAGATCGCGGTGAACAGGCCGATCGGGACCGAGATGAGCGAGGCGAGCAGCACCTGTTCCAGCGTGCCGATGATCGCGTGGTACGCGCCGCCGCCGGCGTCTCTGGCGCCGATGCCGTTCATGGAGTGGGTGAGGAACTCCATGTCGAAGCGGCCGATGCCGTTGGAGATCACCAGCCAGAGCACCGAGATCAGCGGGATCACGGCCAGGATGAACGCCAGGTAGACCAGGCCCTGGACGACCCTGTCCTTGATCCGGCGGCTGGTCGAGATGTGCTGAATCGTCGTCATGCGCCGGCCCTCGCAAACTCCTTGCGGCGGTTGATGACCATCCGAGCCGCCATGTTGACCAGCAACGTGATGATGAACAGCACCAGACCGGAGGCGATCAGGGCGCCCCGGCCCATCTCGGTGGCCTCGCCGAACCCGTTGGCGATGTTGGCGGCGATGCTGTTGGCGTGCGGGGTGAGGATCTCGATGCTGATGTCGAAGGTGGCCGGGAAGATCAGCGCGACCGCGATGGTCTCGCCCATGGCCCGGCCGAGGCCGAGCATGGCGGCGCTGATGACGCCGGGGCGGCCGAAGGGCAGCACGGCCATCCTGATCATCTCCCAGCGCGTGGCGCCGAGAGCGAGCGCGGCTTCCTCGTTCATCTTCGGAGCCTGGAGGAACACCTCGCGGGAGATGGCCGCGATGATCGGCAGGATCATGATGGCCAGCACGATCGCGCCGGCGAGCATGGTCTTGCCGCCGATGACGCCTTCGCCGGCGAACAGCGGGAACCAGCCGAAGTTCTCGTTGACCCACTGCGACGGGGTCCTGATGAGGGGCACCAGGAACGTCACGCCCCACAGGCCGTAGACGACGCTGGGGACGGCGGCGAGCAGGTCGATCAGGTAGCCGAGGGGGGCCGCGAGCCTGCGGGGGGCGTAGTGGGAGATGAACAGCGCGACGCCGACCGCGATCGGGGTGGCGATGACGAGCGCGAGCGCCGAGCTGAACACGGTGCCGAACGCGAGCGCTCCGATGCCGAACACGCCGCTGCTGTTCGGCTCCCAGATCAAGTCGGTGAAGAAGTTGCCCTTGTTCGCCTGCAACGCGGGCAGCGCCTCGCTGATGAGGAACACGGCGATGGCCGCCATGATCGCCAGCAGCAGGACACCGGCCCCGGTGGAGGTGATGCGGAAGGGGCCCTCACCGTGGCTGCGCCGCGAGGCGAACCGGCTCTCGGCCGGTCCGCCGTCACGGGTACGTACGTTTGTTGTCATGGGGGGTTAGGAGATCGCCTCGACCGCGGTCCGGACCTTCGTGAGCAGTTCGCCCGAGAGGGGGGCGTAGCCGAGCTCCTTCAGCGCGGCCTGGCCCTCGTCGCTGGCGGTGTAGGTGAGGAAGCTCTTGACGACCTTCGACTCCTCGGCCGGCAGGCCCTTCTCGCAGGTGATCTCGTAGGTCACCAGGACGATCGGGTAGGCGCCCGGGGTCTTGGTGGCGTAGTCGATCGACAGGGCGAGGTCGTTGCCGGTGCCCTTGACCTCGGCGGTCTCGACCGTCTTGGCCGCGCTCTCCGGGGTCAGCTCGACGAACTCACCGGCGCCGTTGGAGACCTTGGCCTTCTGCAGCGCGGAGTTCTCGGCGTAGGAGAGCTCGACGTAGCTGATGGCGCCCTCGGAGTCCTTCACGCTGGCGGCGATCTGGTCGGAGCCCTTCGCGCCCTGGCCCTTGGCCTCGGCGGGCCAGGCCTTGGCCGGCTCGTACGGCCAGTCGGCCTCGGCGGTGGCCTTGAGGAACTTGGTGAAGTTGTCGCTGGTGCCCGACTCGTCGGAGCGGTGGACCGCCACGATCGGGGTGGAGGGCAGCGTGGCGCTGGGGTTGTCAGCCTTGATGGCGGCGTCGTCCCACTTGGTGATCTTGCTGTTGAAGATGCCGGCGAGCGTCTTGGGGGAGAGCTGGAGGCCCTCGGTGCCGGGCAGGTTGTAGACGACCGCGACGGGGCCGGTCACCATCGGGATGTTGATCGCCTTGCCGGTCTTGCACCGGGCGTCGGCCTGGGCGGGCTCGTCTTCCTTGAGCGCCGAGTCGGAGCCGGCGAAGGAGACCGTGCCCTGGATGAACGCCTGCACACCGGCGCCCGAGCCGCTCGGCTGGTAGTTGAGGGTCACACCAGGGTTCGTGGCCGTGAAGTTCTTCGTCCACTCGGTGATCGCGTTCGCCTGGGCGGAGGAGCCCGCGGCGTTGATCATGCCACTCACAGCGTTGTCATTGCCCGCGGCGGGGGCGCTGGAACTGGCAGAGCTGGTGGTCCCGCTGCCTGCGTTGTTGTCTGTGCCGCACGCAGCGAGCGAGAGCGCGCCGACGACGGCGACGGCGGCGAGCCGGCCTGCATACTTCACGGTTGGGTTCCTCCCACTTGGTCCTTAGTCGCTTGGAAAGCTATGCAGGCAAGGTGACTCGGACCCCCCACCATGGGTGAACGTTCGGTGAACGCGCCAGGTCACCCTCATGATGGGTGCTATGACCTATCGCGTATGCCTAGTGTGCATGGGGAACATCTGCCGGTCGCCGATGGCCGAGGTCGTGTTGCGCCGGACGCTCGAGAACCGCGGCCTGGGCGGGAGTGTCGTCGTCGACAGCGCGGGGACCGGCGGGTGGCACGCCGGAGATCCCATGGACGAGCGGGCGCTGGAGATTCTCGCCCGGCACGGGTACGACGGCTCGGCGCACCGGGCCAGGCAGTTCACCGAAGGCTGGTTCGACCGGTACGACCTCGTGCTGGCCATGGACCGGGACAACCTGTCCAATCTGCGACGGCTTTCGCCTGCGGGGGCGCGGGTGCGGCTGTTCCGGTCGTTCGATCCGGCGTCGCCCGAGCGGGCCGAGGTGCCGGATCCGTACTACGGCGGTCGTGAGGGGTTCGAGGAGGTGCTCGGGCTGGTCGAGGCCGCCGCCGAGGGCGTGGCCAAGCACGTCGCCGATGAGATTCACTGACGATCTGGGGTCGTCGCACGGTCGCCGGTTGCGCCGGGGCGTGCTCGACGACGGGCGTGAGGTCTTCGCGAAGAGCGGCCCGGCCTCCGAGGGCTTCGCCTCGGAGGCCGCCGGGCTGCGCTGGCTGGGCGAGGCCGCCGCGGTGCCCGAGGTGATCGACGTGCGGCCCGACCGGCTCGTGCTGTCCTGGGTACGCCAGGAGCCGCCCGGTCCGCCTGCCGCCGAGCGGTTCGGGCGCTCGCTGGCCCGGTTGCACCGCGCGGGAGCGCCGGGTTTCGGCGCCCCGTGGCCGGGCTTCATCGCTGAGCTGCCCATGGGCAACTCGCCCGCCGCCGACTGGCCGGCGTTCTACGCGGAGCGGCGGGTGCTGCCGTTCCTGCGTACGGCGCGGCTGGGGTCCTCGGACGCCGCGCTGGTGGAACGGGCCGTCGGACGCCTGGCGGAGGTCGCCGGGCCCGCGGAGCCGCCCGCGCGGATCCACGGGGACCTGTGGAGCGGGAACGTGTTGTGGTCGGGTGGGGACGGCGTGCTGATCGATCCGGCGGCCCACGGCGGGCATCGGGAGACCGATCTGGCGATGCTGGACCTGTTCGGGCTGCCGTATCTCGATCGGGTGCTGGGGGCGTACCGGGAGGAGTTTCCGCCGGCGGAGGGGTGGCGGGAGCGGGTGCCGGTGCACCAGCTCCATCCGCTGCTGGTGCACGTGGTGTTGTTCGGCGGGGCGTACCGGGAGAGCCTGATGAGTGCGGTGCGGCGGGTGCTGGCGCTCTAGCCGCAGTTGCCCGCGCCTGACTTGCGCCTGCGGTAGGCGCGTTGCTGGCAGGCCCGGGAGCAGTAGACGCGGGGACGGCCGGACGCGGCGGGCTCCAGCGGGGTGCCGCACTCCGGGCAGGTTTCATCACGGGATTCGTCACGCTCTCGGACGAGGGTCTCGACGCCGTCGAGGAGGCGGCGCAGGCCGAACTCGAAGGAGTCCTCCGGGTGGTCCCAGCCGCCGGTCTCCCACAGGCGGGTGATCGTGGGGTATTGGCCGAGGCGCTCGTACAGGGAGTCGCGGTTGCCCCACCACTCCTCCTCCGACACGCCGCTGCGGCGCTCCTCGCGCTGGATCTCGACCAGGGTCAGGGCTTCGGCGTCCACGAAGCGGCCGAGCAGGCCGACGACCGCGATCACCTCGGACGGCCTGAGCGCCGTGCCGGTCAGGGTGGCCAGCATGCGCTCGTAGTGGGCGACGGCGTTGGGGCCGGGGAGGTGGCGGGTGCCGCGTACCTCGGCCATCCAGGGGTGGCGACGGCAGGTGTGCCACGTCTGCCTGGCCACCGCCTCCAGGGCGGCCCGCCAGCCGGCCGCCGGCGGCTGCTCCGGCTCCGTGACCTGCCCCGTTGCCTGCCCCGTGGCCTGCGCTGTGGCCTGCCCCGGGGCCGGCTCCGTGATCTGCTCCGTGATCTGTTCTGTGGCCCGCTCTGTGGCCCGCTCGCCCATGACCTCGTCGAGCATCAGGTCGAGTAGCTGGTCGCGGCCTGGGACGTGGCGGTAGAGGGACATGGTCGTGAAGCCGAGCCGGTCGGCGACCTTGCGCATGGACAGGCCGTCGAGACCGTCCGTGTCGGCCAGCTCGATGGCGGCGCGCACGATCCTGCCCAGGCTCAGCCCGGCGCGCGGCTCGCGCTCCCCTTCGCGCCACAACAGCTCGACCCCGTCGTCCGGATTCCCCATGCTTCTAGTTTATGGTGTAGTAGTTGGTGTACGACATAAACAGCGGAAGGCGGCTCAGATGTTTCACTTCCACGTCGATCCCGCGGGGGACGACTCCTCGCCGGGCTCCGCCGAACGTCCGTTCGCGACCCTCGAACGCGCCCGGTCGGCGGCCCGCGAGGCTCCCGGCGCGGCGGTCGTCCTGCTCAGGGGCGGGACGCATGTGCCGGCGCGGCCGTTCGAGCTGACCGGCGACGACTCCGGCACCGTCTACCAGGCGTACGGCTACGGCACTCCCGAGCAGGAGGAGCCCGTCATCAGCGGCGGCCGGGCGATCACCGGCTGGCGGGAGCAGGACGGCGTCTGGCTCGCCGAGGTCGGCGACCTGCGGACCAGGCAGCTCTACGTGGACGGCCGCCGCGCCCCCCGCGCCGCCATCCCCGGCCTGCCGGGGACGGCGGCCATGACCGACACCGGCTACGTCACCGACAGCGCGGAGCCCCTGGCGTGGCGCGGGGCCGAGTTCGTCTACCGGGGGGTCTACCCGTGGACCGAGGCCCGCCTCCCGATGGCCGGGGTCTCGGCCGACGGCGGCTCGACGGTGATCACCATGGCCCAGCCGGGCTTCGGGCTGGCCACCGAGCTGTACAACTCCACCTGGGAGGGCACCACCTCCAACGGGCCCGGCCTGCCGACCAGCGTCGAGAACGACCCGAGCTTCCTGCGCGAGCCGGGCACCTTCGTGCTCGACCGGTCACGGGCGGGGGACCACGTGCTGATGTACCTGCCTCTTCCCGGCGAGGAGCCAGGGCGTACGCGGGTGGTCGCGCCGGTCCTGGAGCGGCTGGTGGCCGTGGCCGGGGCGCGGGACGTGTCGTTCAAGGGGGCGGTGTTCGCCGAGGCCACGTGGTTGCGCCCGGATCGTCCGGAAGGTTTCCCGCACTACCACGGCAGTGGCTACTACGAGGGCGGGGGCATCGAGACGGCCTCCTTAGGGGAGGGCGCCTCCGTGACGTATCCAGTTGCTTCCGTCACGATTCCCGCCTGTGTGACGTTCGAGGACTCGGACGGGGCGGAGATCGAGGGCTGCCGATTCACCCGGCTCGGGGCCTCGGGGCTGGGGCTGTCCGGAGGCTCGCGGATCGCGGTACGCGGCTGCGACTTCGACACGCTCTCCGCCGGGGGCGTCGTGGTCTCGGGCAGCCGTGACACCGCGATCGAGGACAACCGGGTGCGCCTGGTGGGGCTGGAGTACAGCGGGTCGCCGGGGATCTCGGTGTCCGGCACGCGCGGCTGCGTCATCGCGCACAACGAGGTCACGGAGGTGCCCCACTGCGGCATCGTGGCCGGGCCGGGGGAGGGCACGCGCATCCTGCGCAACCTGACCGTGGACACCATGCAGGTGCTGGCCGACGGGGGCGGGATCTACCTGTCCCTCGCCCAGGGGGACTCGGAGGCGAACGGGGGCGTGGTGCGGGGGAACGTCATCAAGGACACGCGCACGCCGTACAACTTCGGGCTCTACGCCGACTACGGGGCCAGTTGGGTGACCGTGGAGGAGAACGTCGTCATCCGGGCCGACAACACGGCCGTGCTGCACGTGGCCCCGCCGTTGGAGAACGTGGTGTACCGGGGGAACTTCTGGGATGCCGATCCGGTCGGGCACGATGATCCGCCGCTTGGGGTGACGTATGACGGAAATTTGACGATTCTAGATGAACAGGAGTTGAACGCCGCGACCAAGGCCATCCAGTCGCAAGCCGGGCTCCGCCTCCCGCGCCCATAGCCCGGTTCCATCGGTTCTGTGGCTTTCCGGCCCTCTTGAGAGCCGGAGCGCCGTGCGGTGGGGTGGAGGCGACTGGCCGTGGGGCGGTGGGCCGGATGCCGCTGCCGGGTTGACGCGGCAAGGGGACGCCTCTGCGAGGTCGGATCGGATCCTGAGCGGGGGGTGGCTCCTGGGGGAGGCTGTGGGTCAGGTTCTGAGGGTGGTGCCGTTGAGCCGGTCGATCACCTCGTTGTGCAGGACTCCGTTGGTGCAGACCAGGCTCCCGCCTTCCAGCCCCTTCACGCCGGCGACGTCCGTCCAGACGCCTCCCGCCTCCTCGACGATCACGGTGAGCGCCGCCATGTCCCACGGTGACAGCTCCGGCTCGGCCGACAGGTCCACCGACCCCTCGGCGACCATCATGTGTGACCAGAAGTCCCCGTACGCCCTCGTACGCCAGCAGGCCCGGCCGAGGTCGAGGAAGTTCTCGAGCTTGCCGGCCTTCTCCCACCCGCCGAAGCTCGAGTACGAGAACGAGGCGTCCTCCAGCGCGGAGACCGAGGACACGTGCATGCGGGACGCCTTGGTCAGGCTCTTGCCCGTCCACGCCCCGCCTTCGGCCGCCGCCCACCAGCGCCGGCCGAGGGCGGGGGCCGACACGAGGCCGACGACGACCTTGCCGTACTCCATGAGCGCGATCAGGGTGGCCCACACGGGGACGCCGCGTACGTAGTTCTTGGTGCCGTCGATGGGGTCGATGATCCACGACCGGGCTCCCCACCCGGTCTTGCCGAACTCCTCGCCCACCACCGCATCGCGTGGCCTGGCGCGGCGGAGCGTGCCCCGGATGGCCTCCTCCACGGTGCGGTCGGCGTCGCTGACCGGCGTCAGATCGGGCTTGGTCTCGACCTTGAGGTCGACCGCCTTGAACCGTCGCATGGTCAGGTCATCGGCGGCGTCCGCCATGACATGCGCGAGGCGAAGATCATCGCTGTAACCCTGCACGATCGCCCACGCTACCGTGTCGGGTATACCGAACATCAGTCACCAACACCCCTTTTCTGGTAACCCACATTCCAGTTACCCGCCAGTAGCATGTCCATATGTCGCTAGATGTCGGTGAGCTTCTGCTGGAATCAGTCCCTTTTGCCCGGACTCTGGGCATCGTTTTTGAATCGGTGGCGGATGGGCGGGCCATCTGCCGGGTGCCTGATCGGGCCGATCTGCACAACCACGTCGGCGGGCCGCACGCAGGGGTGCTCTTCACGCTCGCGGAGTCCGCGTCGGGGGCCGCCGTACTGTCGTCCTTGGGGGACCAGCTCAGCCGGGCGGTGCCGTTGGCCACCACGGCCACCATCGAGTACCGGAAGGTGGCTTCTGGAGAGGTACGGGCCGAGGCCCGGCTGCTGGCCGACCGCGACGAGATCGTGGCCAGGCTGGATGCGGGGGATCGTCCGGTGTTCGACGTGGCGGTGGAGGTGACGAACACCGAGGGCGTCGTGGTCGCCGCCCTGACCGTCACCTGGACGCTGCGTCCGAACCGGCCCGCCGGCTGACCGCCGAAGCAGTTCATGATCGGGTATGACCGCCTTGATCCAAGTCGCGCTACGGTCGGCATGATCCGGGTGCCGCGTCTGTTTCACGTGCCGCGTCGGTGGGTCGGGGCGGTCCTCTGCGGGCGTGGTCGGTAAGGAGACGTCGTCGGAACGTGACGTCGGCAGTGGTCGCAAGCCTGACGTCGGGAGATCCGGCCGGAGGTCAGGGGACGCGGACGGACGTTTCGGGACGTGGTGGGACGTCCGGGGACGTGGTCGGTCGTCGGGGGACGCGGACGGACGTCTAGGGAACATGGTCGGACGCCCGGGGACGTGTTTGGAAATGCGTGGTCGGGAGCGTGGCGTCAGGAGGTGTGCGGTCGGCGATGTGGAGTCAGGAGACGTCGTCGGAGATCGGCTCGCGGCGGGTGGCGGTCGATTCGTCGGCGGTGCCCTCGCGGCTGGCCAGCAGGCGGCGCAGCGACTCCAGGCGGGCGGGATCGGCGTGGCCCGCCGCCGCCCACGCGTCGAGAGCGCACCCCTCGCCCAGGTGCGTGCATCCCTTCGGGCAGTCGACCGTGCCCTCCACCAGGTCGGGGAAGGCCGCCAGCACCGTTTCCACGGACACGTGGGCCAGCCCGAAGCTGCGTATGCCGGGCGTGTCGATGATCCAGCCGCCCTCGGGCAGCTCCAGGGCCACGGCCGAGGTGGAGGTGTGGCGACCCCGGCCGGTGACCGCGTTGACGTGGGAGACGGCCCGGTTGGCGTCGGGGACCAGGGCGTTGACCAGGGTGGACTTGCCGACGCCCGAATGGCCCACCAGGACGCTGATGTGGCCGGACAGGTGTTCGCGCAGCTCGTCGAGGGAGCCGCCCTTGTGGACGATCACATGTCGCACGCCCAGCGGCTCGTAGAGGGCCACCAGCTCGTCGGGCGGGGCGAGGTCGGACTTGGTGAGGCAGAGCAGGGCGTCGATCTCGGCGTCGAAGGCCGCCACCAGGATGCGGTCGATCATGCGCGGGCGCGGCGGCGGGTCGGCCAGGGCCGTCACGATGACGAGTTGGTCGGCGTTGGCCACCACCGGGCGTTCGATTCCGTCGGTGTCCTCGGTGTCGTCAGCCGAACGGCGCAACATGGAGGTGCGCGGCTCCACGCGTACGACCCGGGCCAGCGTGTCGGGGCGGCCCGACACGTCGCCCACCAGGGCCACCCTGTCGCCCACCACGATGCCCTTGCGGCCCAGCTCGCGGGCCTTCATGGCGACCACGAGCCGGGGCTGTGGCGGCTTGCGCTTCTGGGCCGAGCCCTTCGGGCGCTCGGGCTCGACCAGCGTCGTGTAGCGGCCCCGGTCGACGGCCACCACGAATCCTTCGACGGCGTCCTCGTGCGCAGGACGGATGCGGGTCCGGGGCCGTGAGCCCTTGCCCGGCCTGACCCGTACGTCGTCCTCGTCGTACTCCCGCTTACTCAGCGGTCCGCTCCCATGCGCTCGCTTCCCTTCCTCGGTGTCCTTGGTGGTGTCGGTGTGCTTGGTGTGTCGTCTCGGGGGCGTGGGGTGAGGGTGGTGCGGCCTCCCGCGAACGCGAGGCCGTCTGGGCGCGTGGTGCGCCGACGCCTCGCCTGCCCGGCGCACCTGTGCCCGTGCCCGGCGCACGTGCGGCTGATGTCCGTGTGGTCGGCGTTCGTGCGGTGGGTACGCGTATCGGTGTCCGTGCGGCCGGTGCGCGTGTCACCGGTGTACGCGTCACCGGTGTACGCGTCGGCAGGCGTGTCGTCGGTACGCGGGTGGTCGGTGCACGTGTGGTGCGGGCCCGCGAGGCGGGCGTTCGTCGTGCGCCGGCCCGGCCTGCGGCCCCTGGAGGGCCGGTGGAGCGTCCCGCCGGTGCCGGTGCCGGTGCCGGTGCCGGTGCCAGTGCCAGTGCCAGTGCCAGTGTCCGTGCCCACGCCCGTGGTGTGCGGACGCGCGTGCGGGTGGGCGGTGTCGGTGGTGGGCGGGTGTGGGGCGCTGGTGGTGGGTTGGTTGGTGTGAGCGGTGCCTGCGGTGCGGACGTCATCCGGAAGTGCACGGGTGACGGCACGCGGGTAAAGCTCGTGATCGCCATGCGACGGTGGACGGTGCGCTGTCACGTGTCGCCCTTTTCCGACGTGCCCGGCGCTTTCCGGGTGAAACCAGCTCTCGCGGGCCCGAACGCGTCAGCCCAGCTCACACGGGTCGAATCGGCCCAGCTCACGCAGGTCACCGCGCCCGCCGTCATCGGGATCCCAGCATCGCCGCCCACATCTGGACGAACTCCGGCAGGGTCTTGGCGGTCGTCGCGATGTTCTCCACCTCGACGCCGGGCACCGCCAGGCCGATCACGGCTCCGGCCGTGGCCATGCGGTGGTCGTCGTAGCTGTGGAAGGTGCCGCCGTGCAGCGGGCGGGGGCGGATGAGCAGGCCGTCGTCGGTCTCCTCGACGTCGCCGCCGAGCCGGTTGATCTCGGTGGCCAGCGCGGCGAGGCGGTCGGTCTCGTGGCCGCGCAGGTGGCTCACGCCCCGGATGCGGCTCGGCGTGGAGGCCAGCGCCGCGATGGCGGCGATGGTCGGGGTCAGCTCGCCCACCTCGTGGAGGTCGGCGTCGATGCCGGTGATCTCGCCCGTGCCCGTGACCACCAGGTCGGAGACAGCCTCGGACGCGACCAAGGAGGCGGGCTCGGAGTCGGCCGGGGAGACGGCCTTGGAGTCGGCCGGGGAGACGGACTCGGAAGGCGTGGCGGCGGCGGAGGAGCGGGTGACCGTCGCGCCCATGGCGGTGAGCAGGCCGCGCAGGGCGTCGCCCGGCTGAGTGGTGCGCGCCGGCCAGGCGGGGATCGTCACCGTGCCGCCCGTCACCAGCGCCGCCGCCAGGAAGGGGGCCGCGTTGGACAGGTCGGGCTCGACCGTCAGGTCTCTGGCCGCGATCGGGCCGGGCGCGACCCGCCACACCTCCGGCTCGCCGTCGTCGACCGCGACGCCCGCGGCCCTGAGCATCTCCACGGTCATCTCGATGTGCGGCTGCGAGGGCACCGGCGGGCCCACGTGGCGGATCGTGACGCCCTTCTCGAACCGCGCCGCCGTCAGCAGCAGGCCGGAGACGAACTGCGACGAGCCCGACGCGTCGAGCGTGACCTCGCCGCCCACCGGCGGCCCGCTGATCGTGAACGGCAGGGCGTCGTTGTCGATGCGCGCCCCCAGCGAGCGCAGCGCGTCGAGGATGGGGCCCATCGGGCGCTTGCGCGCGTGCGGGTCACCGTCGAAGGAGACGGGACCGTCGGCGAGGGCGGCCATCGGCGGCACGAAACGCATGACCGTGCCCGCCAGCCCGGCGTCGATGTGCGCCCCGCCGCGGATCGGGCCGGGCGTCACCCGCCAGTCGACGCTCGCCGCGCTCTCCCGCATGGGCTCCAGCGTCGTGCCGAGCGCCCGCAGCGCCGCCACCATCAGGTCGGCGTCGCGGCTGCGCAGCGCCTGGCGCACGACCCCGGGGCCGTCGGCGAGCGCGGCGAGCAGGAGCGCGCGGTTGGTGACCGACTTGGAGCCGGGCAGGGTGACGGTGGCGGTGACCGGGGTGGTCGCCGTCGGTGCGGGCCAGTGCGGAGCGGGCATGGTCAAAGGGTACTGGCCGTGGCGGGGCGGGGGTCACAGGCTGTGGATAACAACTGGCTCACTGTCGCTCTCTGTGGATGACGGGCTCCCCCAGAGATCGGCTCCCCCAGAGATCGGCTCCTCCAGAGATCGGCTCCTCCAGAGATCGGCTCCTTCAGAGGTCCGGCTCCCTCCACGGAACAGGGCGCCCCGGCTCGGCGACACGCCGTGTCCATACGCCGTGTCCAGCGGTACGACGGGCGGGTGGCGTGGCGCGTGCCGAGGCAAACATGCGATCGAAAGCCTGGCATGGCAGTGTGGGGTCATGTGCGGTAGATACGCCTCGGCGCGCAAGAAGCACGAGTTGCTCGAGGAGTTCCAGGTCGAGCAGGACGCCGAGCCCGACAAGGAGCTCGGCGCCGACTTCAACGTCGCCCCCACCAAGAACGTCTACGCCGTGCTCAGCCGCGTTCCCAAGGAGGCCGAGCGGGCCGTGCGGCAGCTCAGGGTCGTGAAGTGGGGCCTGGTGCCGGCCTGGGCCAAGGATCCGTCGATCGGGTCGCGGCTGATCAACGCCAGGGCCGAGACGCTGGCCGAGAAGCCGTCGTTCCGCCAGGCGTTCGCCAAGCGCCGGTGCCTGCTCCCGGCCGACGGCTACTTCGAGTGGATGCCGGTCGAGGGGGAAAAGAAGAAGAAACAGCCGTACTTCATCCATCCGGCCGACGGCGGGGTCCTGGCCATGGCCGGTCTGTACGAGTTCTGGAAGGACCCGTCGCGCGACGACGACGACCCGCTCAAGTGGCTGGTCACCTGCACCGTCATCACCACCGACGCCGAGGACCAACTGGGCCGCATCCACGACAGGATGCCCATGATGATCGACCGGGAGCACTGGGCCGAGTGGCTCGACCCCAAGCTGACCGACACCTCCAGGGCCGCGGGCCTGCTGGTGCCCGCCGAGTCGGGTCGGCTCACCGCGTACGCGGTCTCGACCGACGTCAACAACGTCCGTAACAATGGCCCGGACCTCATCAAACCTCTTCAGGAAGAGGGGGAAACGGCCCTTTTCTAAAGGTGTGAGAGGCACGGCAAATGGGCATCCGGTGAGGAAAGCGATGCAACCGTTCACTCGGTGTCACCGCCATAAATGCCCCTTGATCGCGCCGGGCGGGACATCCGGGGAGTCCTGGCCGCGGGTTGCCCTCATTTACCCGGAGGTGCGGATTCGTGGATGTCACGACCGCTCGTGAGCGGCTCGAAGTAATGCTCGCCGACCTGGATCGATCGATCGGGGTCATCCAGGGCGACCCCGTCGCCGTACGCGAGCACTCGGCGGCGGACGCCGGCTCCGACCTGACGGACGCCGACCGCGCCAGGGCCATGCTGACCGTGGCCACCACCCAGCGTCAGGCGATCGTCGAGGCGATCAGACGCATCGAGGAAGGCGCGTACGGCAGGTGCGTCGACTGCGAACGCACGGTGCCGGAGGGCCGCCTGGAGGCCCGGCCCGAGGCCGCGCGCTGCGTGCAGTGCCAGGGCAAGCGGGAGCGCCGTCGCTGAGCACACACGCCGCCGGACACGAAGAACGGCGGCGCGCCACCCCCGCCCCGCGGCGGATCACCCCTTACGGGCGCTGGCCACCAGGTGGATGCCGACCGTGTCGTCGTCGTCCGGGTGGGCCTCGAGCTCGGTGCGCACCAGGTAGTTGAGCGCCCGCGCGTCGGACCCGAGCACGTGGTCGACCGTGGACGGCGACAGCACCGTACGCGGCCGCATCCACTCGACCTCCAGCCCGGCGCCCACGAGCAACTCGCGCAACTGGCCGCTGCTGAAGCAGCGCGTGATGCTGCCGTCGGGCCACGGCACCAGCATGACCTCGCCGGTCTGCCGCAGGTGCTGCCACTGCTCCTGCTCGGCCAGGATCGCCATGCCCAGCACCAGCGAGTCGACGCACACCAGGGCCCGCCCGCCCGGCCGCAGCACGCGGGCCACGTCGCTCATCGCCGACTCGGCCATCAGTTCGATCGACATCACCCGTTCCTCGGCGAGCACCGCGTCCACGCTCGCGTCGGGCAGGAAGGCCAGGTCGTCGGCGCGTACGTGCCGGACGCGGTCGGCGTCGCGCAACCGGGACTGCCCGTCGACGGTCCGGCGGAAGTCGAGCACCTCGATCACCCGGTGTCCCGCCCTGGCGGCCTGGCCGGACCACCGCCCACGGCCGCCGGAGAGGTCGAGGATCACGGAGGGTTGGCCGGGAAGCCATCGGGTGAGTTGTTCGGCGGCGACGGCGCGGTAGAAGGTCCAGTACGGCCCGAGCGTCCCTGAGCCGTTCAGTTCCTCGGCCGGAATGGGCAGCACACGCGACTCCTGGGTTCCGGGAAAAGGGCTACCAGCCGGTACGTATGACGTTCCCCGCACCGGGTCCTTCGTACCTTCTATCTTGCGGGAACAGACAAGGGCGCGGGCGTGTTGCGACGAGCATGCTCACATTGGTAGAACCCCAGCCCGTTGACAGAGCGGTCACGGGCCAGCGGGTATCCTCCCCTGAGTACGGTGTTCCGCCACAGCCGGCCACCGGTGATCTTAGGGGGGTGGGTCCGGTGCCCGCGACAGGCGCGGAGACGCTGGAGCAGCGAAGCGAGCGATTCGAGCGCGACGTCATGCCGTATCTCGAGCAGCTCTACTCCGCCGCGCTCCGGATGACCCGAAATCCCGCGGACGCGGAGGACCTGCTGCAGGAGACCTTCGCCAAGGCGTTCGCGTCGTTCCACCAGTTCCAGCAGGGCACCAACCTCAAGGCGTGGCTCTACCGGATCCTGACCAACACCTTCATCAACAGTTACCGCAAGAAGCAGCGGGAGCCGAAGCAGTCGGGCACGGAGGAGATCGAGGACTGGCAGCTCGCGCGGGCCGAGTCCCACACGTCGAGCGGCCTGAAGTCCGCCGAGGTCGAGGCACTTGAGCACCTGCCCGACGGCGACATCAAGCAGGCGCTGGCCGCCCTGCCCGAGGAGTTCAGGATCGCGGTCTATCTGGCCGACGTCGAAGGCTTCCCCTACAAGGAGATCGCCGACATCATGGGCACTCCGATCGGCACCGTGATGTCGAGGCTGCACAGGGGACGCAGGCAGCTCCGGGGCCTCCTTGAGGACTACGCCCGCGAGCGCGGCCTGGTCCCGGCGGAGGGATCGAAATGAGCTGTGGCAACCCACACGACACCGACTGTCGTGAGGTCCTCGACAAGGTCTACGCCTACCTCGACGGCGAGTTGACCGAGGGTGACGTCGCCGGCATCCGCGTGCACCTCGACGAGTGCAGCCCGTGCCTGAAGGAATACGACCTCGACAAGGCGATCAAGGCGCTGGTGCACAAGCACTGCGGCTGTGATCCGGTTCCCGCGGACCTGCGCTCGAAGGTGCTGGCTCGCATCGCGCAGGTGAGGTCGGAGCTGTCCGACTAAGATTCACCCATGCGCGTCTTGGTCACCGGGGGTGCCGGGTTCATCGGTTCGCATCTCGTCGATCGTCTGCTTGCCGATGGGCACGAGGTCGACGTGGTCGACGACCTGTCCTCGGGCAGCAGGGGCAACCTGGCGGGGGCGGTGGGCCACGACCGGTTCCGGCTGCACGTGATGGACGTCCGCGACCGGGCGCTCACCACGCTGATGAGCGACCTCCAGCCCGAGGTGGTCTGCCACCTGGCCGCGCAGATCAGCGTGCGCAGGAGCGTGGCCGACCCGGCCCACGACGCCAGGCTCAACGTCGAAGGCACCGCGGCGGTGCTGGCCGCGGCCCACGAGGGGCGCACGCGCAAGGTCGTCTTCGCCTCGTCGGTGGCCGTCTACGGCCGCCCGGCGGTGATCCCCGTGCCCGGTGACGCGGCCGGTGACCCCCGCTCGCCGTACGCCGCCTCGAAGCTGAGCGGTGAGATCTACCTGGCCACCTTCCGCGCCCTCTACGGCATCGAGTACACCACGCTGGTGCTCTCCAACGTCTACGGCCCCCGCCAGTCGCCGGAGGGCGAGGCCGGTGTGGTGGCGATCTTCACCGACGCCCTGCTCAGCGGCACGCCCACGGTCGTCTACGGCGACGGCACCCAGACCCGCGACTACGTCTACGTCGACGACGTGGTCGACGGCTTCGTCAGGGCGTGCGGGTCGGAGGGCAACGGCCGCCGCTTCAACCTCGGCACCGGCATCCAGACCACCGACCGCCGCCTGCACTCGCTGATCGCCGACGCGGCCGGGGCGCACGACAAGCCCGGTTTCGCCCCACCGCGCGCGGGAGACCTGCCGGCCATGGCGGTCGATCCGGTGCCCGCGCACGACGGGCTCCGCTGGCAGCCGCGCACCGACCTGCCGACCGGGCTGAAGAAGACCGTCGAGTGGGCGGCCGCGCGTCGCGTGAAGTAGTGGCTTGATTACGCTTTGCTTGCGATTTCCCCCTCCGCCCGTACGGCAACGTCGTCTTCTGTAGCGTGAACCCCACAAGTCGACGTGGAGGCATGTGGATGTCGAAGGTTATGGTCGCCCGGCTGCTCACGGCCATCGTGCTGATCACCCCGGTGGTCATGATGGTGATCGGTGGCGGACTGGTTCCTCCCGGGGTGTCCTGGACCTGAACACCTTAGGGGGCCGCAATGCGTGATCTGCCGTGGCCCGCAAGGGTCTATCTGGTCGCCGTGATCGGCGCGGCGGCCGCTCTCATCGTACGCAGCGTCATGGTCTCCGGCGCGCCCGTGGCCGACGAGGACCTTGACATCCTCCTGGTGCTCGCCCTGCTGTTCCTGGTGTGCGAGTCGATGCCGACGCTGCTCAACGTGGAGCAGTTCGCGGTGTCGGTCAGCTTCTCCGCCTCGCTCGCGGCCGTGGTGCTCATCGGGCCGGAGGGTGCGGCGCTGGTGGGGCTCACCGCGGTCCTGAGCGTGCGTCCGGGGTTGCCGCTGATCAAGCGGCTGTTCAACGGTGCCCAGTTCGCCATCTGCGGTTACGCGGCGGGCCGGGTCTACGAGGCGTTGCACGGCCGGGTGGGAGTTCCCGAGGTCAACGCCTTCGACGACCTCATCGGCCCCTACGCCGCCGCCACCGCGGTCTTCGTGCCGCTCAACATCGTGCTCACGCTCACCATGATCGGGCTGGCCACGCGGGTGCGGGCTGCCGAGGTGCCGATGCGGGGCATGGGGCAGTTCCTGCTCTCCTACCTGGGCTACGGGACGTTCGGGCTGCTCGTGGCGGGTCTGTGGGCCACCGTGGCGTCCATTTCGGCGGTGCTGGTGCTGCTGCCGCTGTTCGTGGCGCGCTGGGCGTTCGGCCAGTACCACGCCCAGCAGCGCTCGTACGACGCCACCATCGCCGCGCTCTGCCAGGCCGTCGAGACGAAGGACTACTACACCCGGGGGCACTGCACGCGCGTCTCGCACGCCTCCTCGATGATCGCCCAGGAGATCGGCATGCGCACCGAGCGGGTGCGGGCCATCCGCTACGCGGGCATGCTGCACGACGTCGGCAAGCTCGGCGTGCCCACCAAGGTGCTGCAGAAGGACGGGCCGCTCACCGAGGAGGAGTTCGCCGCGATCCAGCTCCATCCGATGCGCGGGCTGGAGATCGTGCGCGGGATCGGCTTCCTCGACGAGGCGTACGCCGGGATCATGCACCACCACGAGCGCCACGACGGCACCGGCTACCCGATGGGGCTGGCCGGTGACGAGATCCCCGAGTTCGCCAAGGTGATCGCGGTGGCCGACGCGTTCGACTCGATGACCTCCGACCGCTCCTACCGCGGGGCCAGGCCCGTCCCCGTGGCCGTCGACGAGCTGCGCAAGAGCGCCGGCACCCACTTCGACCCCGTGATGGTGGCGGCCTTCATCCGCGCGCTCGAGCGCGAGCCGTGGCAGCCGCCGCGCCGGGTCGACCCGCCGCCGCCCGAGGCCGCCGAGACGCCGATCAAGGACCACGACGATCCGACCATGCCCATCCAGGTAGTGACCGGGCAATGACCACCACTGAGCGCGTCAGGCGTACCGAGCGGTCGCTGAACACGGTGCTGCGCCGGCTCGACTCCGGCCAGCTCCTGCTCATCTGCGCGGCCGGGCTGGTCGCGCTGGCGGGGGTGGCGCACACGGCGGCCGTCGGGCTCGACCGGCCGGAGATCGCGGTCGGGTTCGGGGCCCTGATCGCCGTCGGTGAGCTGGCCCGGCTGACCATGCCGGGCAACAGGGAGGTCGCGCCGATCGGCGCCGCCGCCGCGCTCGGCTACACGCTGCTGCTCGACCTCAGCCAGAACCCGCTGCGGCACTCCGCGCTGCAGGTGGTGGCGGTGATCACGGTCGGCATGCTCGCAGGGGCACTCCCGCACCTGGCCGTGGGCCGCCCGCCGCGGCTCGACGCGATGGCCCGGCGGCTGCTGACCGGCGCGCTGCTCGCCTTCGCGTTCCGGCCACTGGCCGACCCTCTCTACGAGCTGACCAAGCCGCCGACCAGCACGTGGTGGCCCGCGCTCGTGGTGATGGTCACGCTGATTGCGATCACGCTGCTCATCGACGTGCTCATCGCCGCGCTGCTGCGGGCCGAGCAGGTGCGCACGGCGTTCCGGGTGGCCGTGCGTGACGAGATCAACATGGCCTTCCCGCTGGGGGCCGCCGTGGCGTCGTCGGGGGTGCTGCTCGCGCTGGCCACGCACAGCATGGACCTGGTGGCGCTGTTGGTGTTCGCCGCGCCGCTGCTGGTGACGCAGGTGGCCTTCCGCAAATACGCGGGCATCCGCGCCACCTACCTGCAGACCGTACGGGCCCTGTCGCGGGTCACCGAGGTGGGCGGCTACGTCGAGCCCGGCCACTCGCGCCGGGTCAGCCGCCTGGCCGTGGCGATCGGCAGAGAGCTGGGCATGTCGGAGCCCGAGCTGCTGGAGCTGGAGTACGCCGCGCTGATGCACGACATCGGCCAGCTCTCGCTGCGCGACCCGATCCCGGGCGGGGCGACCGTACTGACCGAGCCCGAGCAGGCCCGGCGCATCGCGGAGCTGGGCGCGGAGGTGATCAGGCAGACGGGCGTGCTCGACCGGGTGGCCGAGGTGGTCAGCCGCCAGTGCGAGCCGATCGCCGACGATCCGCCGCTGTCGAGCCGCATCATCAAGGTGGCCAACGCCTACGACGACCTGGTGGGGCCCTCGACCGATCGCGACCGGGGCGGCGCGGCGCTGGAGCGGATCCGGTTGTCGGCCGGCAGCGCGTACGATGCCCACGCGGTCGAGGCGCTGGCCCGTGTGATCGACCGCGGCCGCGTCTGAGCCCCCGCGCTTCCAGGGGTTTTTGTCTACTTCCTACAGATCGTGCTCGTCCGATCGGTGCTTCAGGGCGAAAGAGGGCAAGCCGGTGGCGGTCATAGGGTGGTCGGCGTGCTTATCGAGACGCTCGGACCCGTTCTGATCGCCAACCGGGGGGAGATCGCGCGGCGGATCATCCGTACGGTCCAGCGGCTGGGCCTGCGCGCCATAGCCGTCCACTCGGAGGCCGACGCCGCTCTGCCGTTCGTCCGCGAGGCCGACGAGGCCGTGCTGATCGGGCCCGCCGATCCCGCGCGGAGCTATCTCGACGTCGCGAAGGTGCTGGAGGCGGCGCGCGCGACGGGCGCCGGGGCGATCCATCCGGGTCACGGATTCCTCGCGGAGAACGCCGCGTTCGCCCGCGCCGTCATCGAGGCCGGGATGGTGTGGATCGGGCCGTCCCCAGAGGTCATCGGCAGGATCGGCGACAAGATCAACGCCAGGAACCTCATGGAGGCCGCCGGCGTGCCGGTCGCCCCGGGCACCCGCGAGCCGGTCACCGACCTGTCGCTGGCGCTGAAGGCCGCCGAGGGCATCGGCTACCCGGTCATGGTCAAGACCGCGGGCGGCGGCGGTGGCATCGGCATGAGCGTGGCCCACGACGACGAGGAGCTGGCCAAGGCGTACGAGCAGGCCGCCAGGGCGGCGTCCAGGTCCTCCGGCGACGCGCTCGACGGCCCCGACGTGCTGCTCGAACGCTATGTCGAGCGCGCCCGTCACGTGGAGGTGCAGATCCTCGGCCTGCCCGGTGGCCGGGTCGTGGCGCTGGGCGAGCGCGACTGCTCGGTGCAGCGCCGCCATCAGAAGGTCGTCGAGGAGTCTCCCTCGCCCGGTGTCACCGCCGAGTTGCGCGAGCGCCTGCTGGCCGCCGCGGTGCGGGCGGGTGAGGCCGTCGGCTGTCTGGGCGTGGCCACGGTGGAGTGCCTGGTCGATGTCGAGCGGCAGGAGTTCGTGTTCCTGGAGATGAGCACCGGGCTCCAGGTGGAGCATCCGGTCACCGAGCTGGTCACCGGGCTCGACCTGGTCGAGCTGCAGCTTCGCGTCGCGGCGGGGGAGAGCCCCGAGCTGCGGGCCGAGCCCAGCGGGCACGCGATCGAGTTCCGCGTCCACGCGGAGGACTCCGAGCGGTTCCTGCCCGGCCCCGGCCCGATCACGGCCTGGGACGAGCCGACCGGTGAGGGCGTACGCGTCGACTCCGGCTACGCGGCCGGCGACACCGTCACCGCGTTCTACGACCCGCTGATGGCCAAGCTCTGCGTGCACGGCTCCGACCGGGAGGAGGCCCTGGAGAAGGGCCGCAAGGCGGTCGCCGGGTTCGTCGTCGAGGGCCCCGAGAGCAATCTGCGGTTTTGCGCGGAGCTGCTGGAGAACGCCGAGTTCGTCAGCGGCGACTACGACACGGGCCTGGTCGTGCGGATGCGCGCCCCGGCCGCGTGAGGTGGTGGAGAACATGGAGATCCCCGATGATCACCGAGGACGACGGCGTGGTGGCGCGGCGCAGGGTGGCCGAGGGCGACCTGACCGCCGTCACCGGGTGGCGCGGGCGAGGAACCTGGTGCGGTCGACCACGACGCGCTCGATCGTGCCCTTGCCCACCACGGCCTGCCTGTCGTGGGCCTCGAAGGCGAACACCAGCCGCCGGCCGTCGACCTGGGTCAGCTCCACGCCCACCTGGACGTGGCTGCCGAGCGGGCTGGCCGCCAGGTGCTCGAGCTCGACCCGGGTGCCGACCGACGTCTCGCCGGGGGCGAGGTGCCGGTGCACGGCGCGTACGGTCGCCGCCTCGGCCAGCGCGAGCAGCCGGGGTGTGGCCAGCACGGGCACGTCACCGCTGCCGAGCTTCTTGGCGGTGTCGTCCATCTCGACCACGACGGAGAGCTGGGCGCGGAGCCCGGGAGCGAGCGTCATGAGATCAGCTTAAGCCGCCTGCTTGGAGCCCCTGGACTTCGCGGAAACGCGGACAAGTGTGGGCAAGAGGCCCCAGGATAGGCTTTGTACGGCTTGGGGCTTTTGAGTGGCATGTGGGACAGGTGAGTCGTACACTCTCTGAGTTCCGTGACCACTGTGTTACCTCACCGCGACAAAACTTCGCTTTGTTGGAGATCCGCGGGGTGGGAGAGGCTTCGGACATAGGGGGTAACGGGGGAATCATGGTGGCCCAAGGGACGACGCTGGCGGGGCGGTACAGGCTCGACACCCGCATCGGCGCCGGTGGCATGGGCGAGGTGTGGCGGGGCGAGGACATCGTCCTGGCCCGCACCGTCGCCGTAAAGGTGCTGCTCCCGGGCCGGATGGAGGACCCAGGGTTCGTCGCTCGCTTCCAGGGGGAGGCGCGGGCGATGGCCACGATCAACCACTCCGGCGTGGTCGACGTCTACGACTACGGCATCAGCGGCGACAACGTCTATCTGGTGATGAAGTTCGTCGACGGCGAGCCGCTCGATCGGCTGCTGGGCCGGCTCGGCCGGATCCAGCCGCAGGCGGCGATGGAGCTGATCGCGCAGGCCGCCTCGGCGTTGCAGGCCGTTCATGACCAGGGCATCGTGCACCGCGACGTCAAGCCCGGCAACCTGCTCGTCCAGCGCGACGGCACGCTCGTGCTCACCGACTTCGGCATCGCGCGCGCCGACCTGGCCAGCCGGCTCACCGACGCGGGGATGGTGCTGGGCACCGCCGCCTACTGCGCCCCCGAGCAGGCCGAAGGCGCTCCTGTGACACCCGCGGTGGACATCTATGCCCTCGGCGTCGTCGCGTACGAGTGCCTGGTGGGCCAGCGGCCGTTCGACGGCGACAGCGCGGTCACCATCGCGCTCAAGCACATCCGCGAGGCCCCGCCGCCCCTGCCGCAGGACATCCCGCAGTCGGTCCGCTCGCTGGTCGAGATCGCCCTGTCGAAAGACCCGGCCCGGCGCTACCCGAGCGCCCGCGCCATGAGCGAGGCCGCCCGCGCGATCGCCAGCGGCCAGGTTCCCGCCGCGCCCGAGCTGGCCACCGGGGCCACGATGGTGCCGCCTCCCGAGGCGTACCAGCAGCCGCCGCCCGGCCAGGAGCCCCAGCAGCACGACGCGAACCCCTACCAGACGGGCGCCAGGCTGGCCCAGGAGGACACGGCCGTGTCCGAGCGGCGCGGGAGCCGGCGCGCCGCCAAGACGCCGCGCAGGACCGGGTTGATCGCGGGCATCGCCGCGGCGGTCGTGCTCGGCGCGGGAGCCACGGCGGTGGCGCTGACGGGCATGACCACCACCACCCCGCCGGAGGTGACGTTCACGCCGGGCGGCGACTCGAAGTCCATCAGCAAGTCGCCCAAGCCGCCCAGGAAGACCACCGCCGCTCCCGAGCCCTCGGAGACGGAGGAGGCGATCCTCCCGCCCAAGCCCACGAAGACCACGTCGACGCCGGAGGAGAGCGAGGAGCAGACGGAGACGCCCTCCAGCACGCCCTCGGTCACCAAGACCCCCTCGAAGACCCCCAGCAGCACGCCGTCGCCGACGACGACGAAGGTGCGGGTGCCCAACGTGGTGGGCAGGTTGTTCCTGGACGGGCAGTCGATGGTGGAGGGCGCCGGGCTGCTGGCGGGCCTCGACGACCGCACCACCACCACCGACGGCCTGCGCTGCGGCAAGATCAAGCAGACCGTGCCCGTCGCCGGCACGGCGCTGGACAAGGGGAAGGAGGTCACGCTGGTGGTCATCGACGGGGTCTGCCCGGAGGACGGCCCGCCAACGCCCAGCCCGACCCCCTCCACCACCCCCAAGACCACCGCCAAGGCGTCGTAGGCCGCTCACACCCCCGTCGTGTTGCGGGGGTAGGCGATCTGCGGGTCGGTGGCGATGTTCACCAGGTACGGCATCCCGGAGTCGAACGCCCTGCGCAGCGCGGGCCCGATCTCCGACGGCTTGGTGACCAGCTCGCCGCCCCCGCCCAGCGCGGTCACGACCTGGTCGTAGCGGCACTGCGGTTGCAGCTCGGCGGCCACGTCGTAGCCGTACAGCATCTGCATGGGGTGCTTCTCCAGGCCCCAGATGCCGTTGTTGCCGCAGACCATGACGACCGGGAGGCGGTGGCGGACGAGGGTGTCGACGTCCATCAGCGAGAACCCGGCCGCCCCGTCGCCGAGCAGCAGCACCACCTGCGAGGACGGCCTGGCCAGGCGGGCGGCGATGGAGTAGCCCAGGCCCGTGCCGAGGCACCCGTAGGGGCCTGGGTCGAGCCAGTTGCCCGGCTGCTTCGGCTCGACGTATTTTCCCGCGTACGAGACGAAGTCGCCGCCGTCGCCGATCACCACGGCGTCGTCGGCCAGGACCTTGCCCAGCTCGCCGTACACCCGCATGGGGTGGATGGGGTCGGAGTCGGCGGTCAGCAGCTCGGCGTCGCCGGCGGTGGCCGCGGCGGCGGTCTCGGACAGCCTGGACACCCACGACGCGTACGTGTCGGGCTTGACCCCCGCCTCGGCGCAGGCGGCGCCGAGGCCCCAGAACACCACCGACAGGTCGCCGGCGGCCGAGGCGGCCGGCTGCATGTGCGTGGTGAGCTGCGAGGGCGCGTCGGCGACGTGGACGACCCTGGCCAGCGGCGCGCCGTCCTTCCCGCCGAACCAGCCGTAGCCGAGGCGGAAGTCGAGCGGCGTGCCCACCACGATCACCAGGTCGGCCTGGCCGAAGGCGAGGCCGCGGGCCCGGGTGACGAGCAGTTCGTGCCCGGACGGCAGGATGCCGCGGCCCTGGCCGTTGGGGATGACCGGCAGCCGCCAGGTCTCGGCGAAGTCGCGGGCGGCCTCCTCGGCGCGGTCCATCCACACGTCGGAGCCGTAGACCAGGACCGGGCGCTCAGCCTCGGCCAGCAGGCGGGCGATGCCCGCCAGGTCGTCGGGGTCGGGCTCCAGCGGGGAGGGCGTCTGCGTGTGCACCTCGTGCGTCGGCGACGGCGAGAACAGGTGGTCCATGTAGAAGTCGAGGAACACCGGGCCGCGGTGCGGCGCGACCGCCGTGCGGAAGGCCATCTCGACGTCCTGGCCGACCGACTCCGCGCCGGACGAGGTGAACGCCAGCTTGGTGATCGGGTCGAGCAGCGGCGGGTGGTCCATCTCCTGGAGGGCGCCGCTGCCCCAGCGCGACTGGGGCGCCCGGCCGCCCAGGACGACCACCGGCGAGCCGTTGAAGTGGGCGGTCGCGACGCCGCTGACGCCGTTGGTGATGCCGGGGCCGGCGGTCAGCACGGCCAGGCCGGGTTTCCTGGTCAGCCTGGCGGTCGCCTCGGCGGCGAAGACCGCGCTCTGCTCGTGGCGTACGTCGAGGATGCGCATGTCCTCGTGCACCGCGCCGTCGTAGAGGGGGAAGACGTGCCCTCCTGACAGCGTGAACATGGTCTCGACGCCATAGGCCTTGGACACGGCGACGGCGGCGTCACCGGCGTGCTTCGCAGACTCCATGCCGGGAACTTACCAACCAGTCACACTGGTAAACAGTTTTTCACCGGCAGCATACGGACACGGAGCCCTTGGGGGCCTCGGCGGTGATCTTCCGTGGGGCGTCCGCGTCCCTCCTGACGTCGAGGGTGATGTTGGCGGCGGACGTCGTCACGGCGTAGAGGTTGTCGGGCACGGTCAGGTCGACGTCGCCCACTGTCCGCACCACGGCCCTGACCTCGGCCGGGACGCCGGCGAACGTCAGGCTCACGTTGCCCCAGCCGACCTCCACGTCGGCCCTCCGCCCGCTGAGATTCATCCCGCGGATGCTGCCCGTCTCGGTCCTGGCCCACAGGTCGCCGGTGATGGCGCGTACGCTGACGTCACCAGAGACGGAGGTCAGCCGCACGCTGCCGAAGAGGTCGCCGACATCGAGCACGCCCCCGGACGCACTGGCCTCGAGATCGATCTCCGGCGGCACGTACACGGTGTAGTCGGCCCGGCAGAGCGGGCCCTGCGGCTGGTCGGAGCCGGAGCAGACGGCGTCGAGCCGCAGCGTCCCTGAGCGGGCGTCCCACTCCTCGGTGACCGTCGGCCGGTCCCGCGACCAGCGCAGCGCCCGGTCGATGACCAGCTCACCCGCCTTGCCGGGCAGGACGATCAGGTCGACCTGGCCCCTGCCCGTCTCGATCCGCATGTCGCCCCGGTTGAACGGGATCGACCTCATCGTGACGTCCATCGGCATTCTGGCCCCGGCGACGCCGACCCAGAGCGCCGCCGTGGACAACACCAGCGCGAACACCGTCACCACCGCGCCGGCCGCCAGCCACGCTGCTCTCACGGCAGACTCCGGATCTTGAGAAACTGCAGCACCGCCAGCACGCGCCGGTGGTCGCCCTCGGCCGGCGACAGGTCGAGCTTGGTGAAGATGTTGCCGATGTGCTTGCCCACGGCCCCCTCGCTGAGCACCAGAGCCTGCCCGATGCCGGCGTTGGAACGGCCCTCCGCCATCAGCTTGAGCACCTCGTGCTCGCGGGGCGTCAGCCGTTCCAGCGGGTCGCTGTTGCCGCGCAGCAGGAGCTGGGCCACGACCTCGGGGTCGAGCGCGGTGCCGCCCGAGGCCACCCTGCGCAGCGCGTCGACGAACTCGGCCACGTCGGCCACCCGGTCCTTGAGCAGGTAGCCGACCCCGCCGGTCGCGGCCGAGGCGAGGAGCTGGGCGGCGTAGCGCTCCTCGACGTACTGCGAGAGCACCAGCACCGCCAGCCCAGGCTGCTGGCGGCGGAGCACGAGCGCGGCCCGCAGGCCCTCGTCGGTGTGCGTGGGCGGCATGCGTACGTCCGTGATGACCAGCTCGGGCCGGTGCCGCTCGGCCGCGCGCAGCAGGCCCTCGGCGTCGTCCACCGCGGCCACCACCTCCATGTCGGCGGCGTCGAGGAGCCGGATCAGCCCTTCCCTCAGCAGCACGGAATCCTCGGCGAGCACTACTCGCACGGCAGCTCCACCTCGATCGTCGTCGGTCCGCCCAGCGGGCTGGACAGCCGCAGCGTCCCGTCCACCGAGTCGACCCGTTGCGCCAGGCCACGCAGCCCGGTACCGCCGTCCATCCTCGCACCGCCGCACCCGTCGTCGTGGACGAGCACGTGCAGGCGGTCTCGCTCGCGCCGCACGCTCACCTCGGCCTTGGTGGCCGCCGCGTGCTTGGCGATGTTGGTCAGTGCTTCGGACACGATGAAGAAGGCCACCGCCTCGATGGTCGGAGTGGTACGTCGCTCGATGTCGACGCGGAGTCTGACGGGGATGGGCGCGCGGGCCGCCACGCCGGACAGCGCGGCGTCCAAGCCCTGGTCGTTGAGCACGGCCGGATGCAGGCCACGGACGAAGTCGCGCAGCTCCTTGAGCGCCTGCTTGGCCTCCTCGTGCGCCCGCGTGATGGCCTCGCGGGCCGGCTCGGGCAGGTCGGTCAGCGTGGCCCGGGCCAGGCCCAGGTTCATGGCGAGGGAGACCAGGCGCTGCTGGGCGCCGTCGTGCAGGTCGCGCTCGATCCTGCGGCGTTCGGCGTCGGCCGCGTCGATCACGCCGGCGCGGCTCTCGGTCAGCGTCTCGATGCGCTGCCCCAGCTCGGTACGGCTCGGTTCGAGCAGGGCGCGGGCCACCGACAGGTCCAGCATCGCCATCGCGCGGGCCAGGACGGGCGCGAGCACCAGCAACGCCAGCCCCACCAGCATGAACACGGCCACGACCCGGTTGTTCCTGAGATCGAAGACGAACTCCAGCGGCGCCTCGTGGATCTTGGCCGGCAGGAACGCCAGCAGCCCCACGATCGCCCCGCCCCACGTCACCGCCACCAGGATCACGCCGACCAGGCTCACCAGCGGCGACAGCAGGTGGTAGCCGATCTGCCGCCACATGCCCGGGTCACGCCACCCGCTCGGGTCCTGCGCGGGCGGGATGCGCAGGCCCAGGAACGCCTCGAACCTGGAACGCTGCACACCGGTGAAGCGCGGCACGGCCCGCATCAGCAACCGCGGCGCGACGACCAGGACGAGCGTCAGCCCGCCGAGCAGCACGCCGACCGGCAAGCCGATCATCACGTGAGCCGTGTCGAGCCACGCCCGTCTCGACCAGGGACGGGGGACTTTCATGCCTCAACGGTATTGACCGGTGGCGGTGACGGGAAATGGGCCAGGTGTGCCGGTGCATGGTGGGGCTAGCCCCACCCCCTCGACGGGCGGCCCTGCCCGCGTTCCTCAGAGGCTGTGGTGGTCACGGAAGCCGGCGGGGTCGAAGGAGCCGCCCAGCGTGACGCCCAGCCCCAGGCGGGCCACCTCGGTGAACTCCCGGCCTCCGCCGAGGCTCCCCGCCCCCTCCGGTAGCGCTCCGGCGAGCGGGCGGGCGGCCAGCATCTCCAGATCCGCCACGCTGCCGCACTCGGCCAGGCCGGGCCTGACGGGCCAGCGCCCGATGACGATCCCGGCCAGGTCGAGCCCGCGATGGGCCAGCGCCTCCAGAGTCAGCGCCGTGTGGTTGACGGTGTCGCCGCCGGGGCGAGCCACGACGAGCACCTGGGCGCGCAGGGTGCGGGCGAGGTCGGCGACGGTGGCGCCGTCGTCGTCGTAACGGTCCAGCAGCCCGCCGGTGCCCTCCACGACCACCAGGCGGTTGCTCTCGGCCAGCTCGGAGATCAGCTCGGCGGCGCGTGCCTGGGACACGGGCGGCCTGCCGGAGGCCCTGGCGGCCGCGGCCGGCGGGAGCGGCGCGGGGAAGCGGGCCAGCTCGAACGTCGTGCTGACGCCCGCCAGCCGGATCACCTCGTCGACGTCGCCGCTCTCGCCGTCGGCCACCCCGGTCTGGGCGGGCTTCACCACGGCCACCGCCGCGCCGCGGGCCCGCGCCAGCGCCGCGAGCGCCGCCGTCACCACGGTCTTGCCCACTCCGGTGCCCGTGCCGGTGACGACGAGGATGCTCATGCTCTCAGCGTAGAAGGCGCGCCACCTCCAGACCGCGCTTGACCACGCTCGGAACGTGCCGGCCCAGGAGGCGCCTACCCGAGCCGGGAACACGTGCCCGGCCGTGTCGTCGGGTGGGCGGTGCCCGCGACCGTCGTCACCAGACGGGCGGCACCCGCGATCGGCGTGACTAGGCGGGCTGTGTCCGCGACCGGCGTCACCTGAAGCGCAGGGACTCCTCGCGCGCGACCGCCGGGGACACCTTCTCCGGAGCCCGCCGGAGCTCGTCCTCCAACTCGTCGATCACTTGCCGCGAGCGCCTCCTCAGCTCCTGTCGCTGACGGCTCAGCTCCTCGCCGAACTGCCTGGCGGCCGGCCCCACCCAGACGGCCGCGCCGGTGAACTGCTGGAAGGGCTGGTCGAGCGCACTCTCGAGCTGCGCCACCTGCCGGCGCACGTTCGCCAGGGCCTGCTGGAGGGCCCGGTGACGGGGACTGTCGACGAGCCCCTCGGGAGAGTCGTACGTCATCGGGGATTACCTATCTGCGCAATGTCCGTACGGCGGGGGCGGGGTCGGGGAATATGAGAGCTGCGAGGCGATGGGTGGAGGCGGTCCCGATGAGTTGTGCATGGCGATGGCTGGGGACGACGATGTTGCTCGCCTTGGTGGCGGGGTGCGGTGGTGGTGATCCCGGCCCCACGGCCGCCCAGGCGGGCGAAACCCTCAAGACGCACATCACGGAGCTCATTGGCGAGACCGGCCTGAAAGACGTCCAGGTCACCGACCCCGGTGGCAAGGACGTTTCCTGCGGGGAGGAAGGGGCCAAACGCACTTACGCGGTCAAGTCGACCTTCCGCGGCGAGGACACAGGGCTTATCGGGGAGATGGCTGGTGCGTTGACGCTGAATTGGGGTTACAAGGTGGACAAAGTGTTCACCCCAGAGTCGTACAAGACCATTCTCAAGCTCGCCTCCGCCCGCACGACCGTCACACTCGACATGCCGGTCATGGGCGATGTCGTGGTGAGCGGCGAGACCTCCTGCATCCCCGCGTAGCGCTCGCATCAGTCGGCTCCTGTCAGTATTCGCCGCAGGCGCGGGTCCGTGGTCGAAAGCTCCGCCTGCACCATGCCGTGCTCGCCGATGAATCTCTTGCGCGCCTCGGCGGTCACCTTCCCCAAGGTGCGGCGGTCGGCGGTGTCGTTGGTGCTGCCGTTGGATTTCAGCCACTCCAGGAACGCCTCCATCCGCTTCGGTTCCTTGCTGATCTCCGCGAACGCCCGCAGCCGCCCGTCGTCGTTCACGATGAGCGGGTCCGTCGGAGGCTTGAACCCCACCGGCGCCCCCTTCTCCGTGTAGCCCGCGTTGACCAGTGCGGACGCCATGTCGTACAGGACGGCCCTGGCCTGCGTCAGCTCCTTCTCGTTGACCGAGGGCAGGCGGGGCTCGGGCTCCAGGGCGGCTCCGAGGCCGTCCTTGACGACCCAGCTGAACACCATCCACGACGCCGCCGCCGCGCCCGCCGGCAGGCCGAAAGCGGGGGTGGACAGCAGCGCGATGTCCATGCCCTTGTCCAGGGCCAGTTCGAAGGCCTCGTGGCCGTTCCTGTCGGCCAGGTCGGCGCCGCCGCGTACGACCTTCAGCGCCGCGTACTGCATGCCCGAGACGACGCCCAGCCGGGAGAAGAGGTGCTCGACGGCGGTCTGCGGCTGTGCGCCGTCGGGCGGAGGGTGGGCGAGGCGGTGCCGGTCTAGGGCGACGCTGTGCGCGAAGAGGCGCTGGGTGAGCCCGGCCATGGCGCGGTCGAAGGGCTCCATGTGCTCGTTGGTGTCGGCGAAGGTCTGCAGGAAGCGGTAGCCGTCGCGCAGCGTCAGGCGGAAGGCGGGGGTCGTGCCGGGCAGTTCATCGTCGAACGTGCCGAACCGGCTGTCCTTGTGGGCGTCGGGTTCGAGGGTCTCGGCACCGGCCGCGAACTCGGTGACGTACGCACCGCCGACCTCCGCCAGGTGCCGCCCCATGGCATCGTGCGGGGAGAACCGCGGCGCCGCCGTGATCACGTGGAAGGCGAACCTGGCGGCGTCCTGGCTGTGGGCCCCGTCCTTCTCGTCGTACGCGCCGGAGGCCGCGGCCAGCATGCGTCCGAACGCGTCGGCGGTGCGCCTGTCACCCCCCGCGTACGCGCTCATGGCCACCAGCACGCCCCCCACAGTCGGCTTCGGAATGCCCTGGAAGACGGGGAGTGAGGGCGGGACCTGGGCCGTCCAGTCGCGTCCTGCGCCGCCCACTGCCGCGCGGGCCGCGGACGGGTTGTTGGCCAGCGCCCCGAGGAAGCGCGAGGTGGTGCCGAGGGTGATGTCCGTGGGCGGCAGCGTACGGCCGAGCATGGGCAGCACCACGTTGGCCCGCGCCACGCTCGCGAGCCATTCCGTGGGGAAGTGGCCGGTGCTGACCAGCCACGACAGCCCGTCGCGGTGCGCCTCGTCGCCGCCGCGCGCGAGGTCGTCGAGCACCTTGCCGAAGCCGGGGGTGCGCCGGGTGGCGGTGGTGGCGGCGGCGAACGCGCCGGCCAGACCGGCGAGCGCATGCTCCTTGGTGGGCGTTTCCTCGTCGACGGACAGGGACGGCGAGTCGTCGTAGAGGCGCCGGATGTCCGCGGGGAGCCCGGCGGTCCTTTCCGCGCCGACGCCGGCGAAGAAGGCGGAGGTGAAGTCGGCGTCCCCCTTGCGCGCGAGGAGCTGCGCCAGCAGGGCCCGCTGGCGCTCCTTCAGCTCCGTGGTGTGCACCTTGCCCTCGGCGTCCGCGTCGTAGCGCCGGTAGAGGCCGGCGAGCGCGGCGCCCTCGCGGCGGGACTCCTCGGGCGAGGCGTACGGCACCAGCCCCTCGTCGTACGCCACCAGCCCCGGATTCGGGGCCACCGGCCCCCAGTCGGGAACGCGTTCGCGGATCCGCTCCAGGCGTACGCGCAGTCGGGGGAGCTGCTCGCCCGTCCAGTCCTCGACCCGCCTGACCGGGGACAGCGCGGACGCGCCGAGGCCCACCCGGCCGAACTGGTCGCGGATCGCCTGGGACTGCTCGCCCATCACCGCGTGGGCGCGGGTCATGGCGGCGATGAAGCCGTCCATCAGGCCGGGATCGATCCCGGAGAGGCCGGGGTCGAGCGGACCCGTGCCGGGAGGCGTCGGCGCCATGGCGTCGCTCCCCACTGTCACACCGGTGGCGGTACGGCTAGGTGACCCCACCTTGCCACAGCGTGACGCCGGTGGTCAGCCGTAGCGCCACTCATGCGCAACGAGCCTGGCGGCCTCTTCTCCGGCGATCTGTCAGGGTCGGCGCAGGCGGGTGACGAACTTGTAGCGATCGCCCCGGTAGAGCGACTGCGCCCACTCGACGGGGTGGCCGTCGGCGTCGAAGGCGTGGCGGGTCAGCAGGAGCATGGGCAGCCCCACGTCGACCCCGAGGGCCTTGGCGTCGTAGGGGGTGGCCAGGACGGTCTCGATGATCTCCTCGGCGTCCGTCAGCCGTACGTTGTAGGCGTTGTGCAGCGTCTCGTACAGGGAGGCGTGCACCTCCAGCTCGCGGCGCAGGCGGGGGAAGCGGCGGGCGGACAGGTGGGTGGTGTCGATCGAGACGGGCTCGCCGTTGGCGAGCCTGAGCCGGTGGATGCGCAGCACGCGCCCGCCCGGGTTGATCGCCAGCCGCCGCGCCAGCGTCTCGTCGGCGGTGATGTAGCCGATCTCCAGGATCTTCGTGTCCGGCTCCAGCCCGGCCGTGCGCAGGTCGCCGATGTACGACGTGAGCTGCAGCACCTGCGCCACCTTGGGCTGCGCCACGAACGTGCCCTTGCCCTGGATGCGCAGCAGCCGCCCCTCGACCACCAGCTCGGTGAGCGCCTGCCTGACCGTGGTGCGGGAGGTCTCGAACCGTACGGCGAGCGTGCGTTCAGGAGGCAGTGCGGTGCCCGGCGTGAGGCTCTTGGTGAGCTCGAGCAGGGCCCGTTTCACGTCGTAGTACTTGGGAACGCGGGGGCTGTCGTCTGTCACGCTCTCACCTTCACTTCTGCCACGGCGGTGAAGGCGTGTCTGATCACCGCGAGATCATCGGAACCCACTTCGGCCCGAGCGGTCAACCGCGGGCCGGTGCGGCCGGCCGGCGCAGGGCCCGCGCGGGTGTGGGCACGCACGGATCCGGGCTGCTCAGGTTGATGGTGAAGGATATCCACAGCGGCGTACGCGATCGCAACCGAGGCCGGTCCGCGTGCCGTGTCGCGGAAAAGCCGCCTGGCCATGCGGATCACCTTCGGTCGGCCGCGCACCTGCCCGTCCTGGAGAGCGGGTGGTGCGGGGGTGTGACAGTTCTCACAATATGAGATTTTGGTAATTGTCCAGTTGGGTAGGCGGTTGAGCGGACACGATCGCATGTGTCTTCCCTGTGCGGCTGAGACGGTTTGCGCCCCCGTTCTTCCGGAGTTATGCCCCTTGCCGGGCGATGTCTGTCCGCCCGTCCCGTGCGTTGCCGAATGTGCTCGTCTCACTGGGAGTCGGTTTGGTTGTTGCGGGGGAAAGCACGCATGATGCACTCGTGCCGACTCTCAGCGACCTCGTAGCCCGCCACACCGCGCTCGACGAAGCGGATCTCGACTGGCTGCACTCGCTGGTCTCCGACTGGCAGCTCCTGGCCGACCTGTCGTTCGCCGACCTCATCCTGTGGGCGCCGCTGCTCGGGGAGAGCGGCTGGATCGCCATCGCCCAGATGCGCCCCACGACCGGCCCCACCGTCTACCACGACGACATCGTCGGCAGCGTCGCGGCCAAGGGCGAGCGCCACCTCATCGACACGGCGTGGAACGAGCGGCGCATCTGCCGTGAGGGCGACCCCGACTGGTCCACCGGCGTCCCGGTCAGGGAGGAGACGATCCCCGTGCGCCGGACCGTCGAGGGCGGCGAGGGGCGCTTCCTGGCGGTCATCCAGCGCTCCACGAACCTCTCCTCGGCCCGCACGCCCTCCCGCCTGGAGCTGACCTACCTGCAGAGCGCCTCCGACCTGGCGCAGATGGTGGCAGAGGGGCGCTTCCCGTTCTCGGGTGAGGAGCCGATCCTGGTCCGTTCGCCGCGCGTCGGCGACGGGCTGCTCAGGCTCGACCGTGCCGGGCGCGTCACGTACGCCTCCCCGAACGCCCTGTCCGCCTACCGCCGGCTCGGCCTGCACGCGGACCTGGTCGGCGCCGAGCTGGGCCGGGTCACCGCCACGCTGTGCTATTCGGACGAGCCGATCAACGAAGACCTCATGATCGTGGCCAGCGGGCGCGCGGCCAAGGAGACCGAGGTGGAGTCCGGCGGCACGACCGTGCAGCTCAGGGCCATCCCGCTGATCGTCGGCGGCGGCCGGATCGGCGCGCTGGTCCTCATCAGGGACGTGACCGAGCTGAGGCGGCGCGAGCGCGAGCTGATGACCAAGGACGCCACCATCCGCGAGATCCACCACCGGGTGAAGAACAATCTGCAGACCGTCGCCGCGCTGCTCAGGCTCCAGGCCAGGCGGCTGCAGGTGCCCGAGGGGCGGGAGGCGCTGGAGGAGGCGGTACGCCGCGTCGGGTCGATCGCGATCGTGCACGAGACGCTGTCTCACGCGCCGGAGGAGTTCGTGGACTTCGACGAGATCGCCGATCGGGTGAGCGCGATGGCCGGGGAGGTGTCCTCGCCCGAGGTGGCCGTCACGCCGCGGCGGGTGGGGGAGTTCGGCGTGCTGCCCTCGCTCATCGCCACGCCGCTGGCCATGGCGCTGACCGAGCTGCTGCAGAACGCGTTGCAACACGGCCGGCCCAAGCGGCTCGAAGTCGTGGTCGAGCCCGCGCACGAGCGGCTCAACGTGACCGTCTGGGACGACGGCCGCGGTCTGCCTCCCGGCTTCGACCTCGACAGTTCCACCAGTCTGGGGCTGCAGATCGTGCGTACGCTCGTGGAGGGCGAGCTGTCCGGGCGGCTCACCATCGAACCGCGCCTGGAAGGCGGCACGGAAGTGGTGCTGTCGATCCCGCTCCCCGCCGGCTGACCCTGCTGGTCGCTGGCGTCGGTCCCTGGCTTCGGTCGCTGGTGTCGGTCGGTGCTGTCTGTCGGTAGGTGAGGTGGTCAGGCGGAGGCGCGGGCGCGGGCGCGGATGCTGCGGCGCTTGAGAGCGCGGCGCTCGTCCTCGCTCAGACCGCCCCAGACGCCGGCGTCCTGACCGGACTCCAGGGCCCACTTCAGGCAGGCTTCGACGGCCGGGCAGGAACGACAGACCTGCTTGGCCTCCTCGATCTGCATGAGGGCGGGGCCGGAGTTGCCGATCGGGAAGAACAGCTCGGGGTCCACGTCACGGCAGGCAGCTCGGTGGCGCCAGTCCATGCGTCCACTCCTTAGTAGATGGGGCCTCTGGTCGGCTCCGTGCGGCTACTTTGTGAAGAGTTTCACTAACTCGCGCGAACAATTACCCGGGATCCTGTGAGGACCGGGGTCGCCCGCCGACGTCCGGAGGACCCTGGGGTTGTTAAAGGTCCTACGTTCGGACGTCAAGCTTGAGCCTGTCAGCCACGGAGAGTGCACGCAAGGGGGTTGGCGGGAAGTTTTGGCGGTTATGGATGTCGGATGCGTCACACAATGACCGAATGTAACCAGCTAGACCAGAACTTGTAACGCGTTCGGTGTAGAGCGAAATGTCACGGTTTCGCGTTCGCCCAGGTAGTCGCCGTCCAGTTGAAAGGCCACGGGGCGGTCCGCGGTGAGCGTGATCTCGGCCTCGTCGTGGAGTTGAACGAGGTGCCGGCCGGACGGAAGGGCATCACTCTCCGTGAGGATGTGGCTGATCACTCCTGAGAGTGTGATAGGGCCCATCCGGCGCAGGCCGAGGAGGTCGAGGCCGGTCTCGAAACTGGCCCACGGCGTCGGGCGTACGGGGTGCGCACCGACGTACGTCCACGGTGAGGTGTTGGAGACGATCGCCATGAACACGCCTCCGGCCGGAGGGATGCCGGGGCCGGTCACGGTCATCGGAGGATGCCGCTTGTCCGTGGCCAGATAGTGCCTCAGAGCGGTGTTCACATACCGTGTAGGGGTAGCTTTACGGCCGGTGCCTCTGAGGCCCTCCACGGCGCGTACAACCTCGGCGTCGTAACCCATCCCTGAACAGAAGGTGAAGTATCGGCTCTGCCCCTCCCAGAGGGCCTGCCCCAGGCCGACGGTTCTGCGCCGGCCCTCCCTGATGGCCTCCAGCACCTGGCCCGTCGACTCCACCGGGTCGTTGGGCAGGCCGAGCGCGCGGGCGAAGACGTTCGCGCTGCCGCCGGGGATGACGAGGAGCCCCGGACGGCCGGTGCTGGGGTCGTCTCCGAGCGGGAGGTCGGGGCCGTCGACCGGGTTCAGCAGGCCGTTGACGGTCTCGTTGATCGTGCCGTCGCCGCCGAGCACCGCCACCACGTCGAACCCCTTGGCCCGCGCGGTGGACGCCAGCGACGCCGCGTGACCCCGGTAGCGGGTCTCCTCGACGGAGAGCTCCACCGCCGCGCCGAGCGCCCGGATGAGCACGTCGCGCGTGCGGGCGTTCGTGGTCGTGGCCTTGGGATTGACCAGCAGCATTGCGCGCATAACGCCAGCGTATCCGCTCATTGTTGTCCGCCTTATCGGCCGAACGTCCTATTTCCCGCCCCGCGCACCCCGAGAGGTAGGGTACGGACCGTGAACGCTCGCCCGCTTACCCTCCTCATCGCCGCCGTGGTCGTCGCCCTGGAGGGCCTGGTCGCGCTCGGACTCGGCGTCTTCGTCGCGGTCGAGACCCTCGTCGGGGCTCCCGACGACATGACCAGCGCCGCGGCGGAGGCGGTGTTCGGGCTGCTCGTCGGCGCGGGGCTGCTCTGGGTGGCCTGGGGCGGGCTGTTCCGGATGGAGCGGTGGGGGAGGTCACCCGCCGTGCTGACCCAGATCTTCATGCTGCCGGTGGGCGTCACGCTCACCCAGTCGGGTTGGCCGCAGCTCGGCATCCCGCTGATCGCGGTGGCGGTGGCGGGGCTGGTGACGCTGCTGGCGCCGCCCACCACCCGCGCGTTGTACGGAAGCGGATAGCCGGTGGGCCCTCGCGGCGGACAGCGAGTGTGCGCGGTCGGGCCCTCGCGCAGGCTTGGCGCGTTCGCGGTCGGGCCCGCCGTGCCGGAATCTCGAACGGCTGATCTCGGGTTTCGGGGGGTCTCGGGCTAGTCTTCCGCGGTCAGGCCCTCGCGCAACTGGGCCAGGGTGCGGGCCAGCAGGCGTGAGACGTGCATCTGTGAGATGCCCAGCTCGGTGGCGATCTGCGACTGCGTCATGTTGCCGAAGAAGCGCAGCAGCAGAATGCGCTTCTCGCGCGGCGGCAGCCGCTCCAGCAGCGGTTTGAGCGACTCGCGGTATTCGACGCCCTCGAGCGACTCGTCCACGATGCCGAGGGAGTCGGACACGGCGGGCGCGTCGTCGTCGCCGGAGTCGGGCGCGTCGAGGGACACGGTCGAGTACGCGTTGGCCGACTCGAGCCCCTCCAGCACCTCCTCCTCGGTCATCTTGAGGTAGGAGGCCAGCTCGGCCACGGTCGGGGCGCGCCCCTCGCGCTGCGAGAGATCGCTTATCGCCTTGGTCAGCGAGAGCTTCAGCTCCTGCAGGCGGCGCGGCACGCGGACCGCCCAGCCCTTGTCGCGGAAGTGCCGCTTGATCTCGCCGACGATGGTGGGCGTGGCGTAGGTGGAGAACTCCACGCCGCGGTTGAGGTCGAACCGGTCGATGGACTTGATCAGACCGATGGTGGCGACCTGGGTGAGGTCGTCGAGCCACTCGCCCCGGTTGCGGAACCGGCGCGCCAGGTATTCGACCAGCGGAAGGTGAAGCTCGACCAGCTCGTCCCTGATGCGCTGGCGGCGCGGCTCCTCGGGGCCCAGCTCGGCCAGCTCGGCGAAGAGCATGCGGGCGCGCACCCTGTCGGGCACGGCGTGTTCGCTGGTGGCCATGGCTCCAGTCCTTTCCGTCACGCCGGCCCTGCCGTACTCCGGGCCGCGGCTCGGCGCTTGCGCAGGACGATCGCCATGCGGTCGGGGGAGCCGGTCACCGCGTCGACGTCGTCGGCCAGTGCGGTCAGCACCATCCAGGCGAAGTCGTCGCGTTTGGGGGCTGAGCTGCCGACGGTGGCCACCTCGACCCTGACCTGCATCTCCTGCCCGGTCAGCTCGAACTCCGCGGTCAGGTCTGTGCCCGGCACCGCCTCGCTCAGCAGCATGGCACAGGCCTCGTCGACCGCGATCCGCAGATCTTCGATCTCGTCCAGGGTGAAGTCAAGCCGCGCCGCAAGGCCGGCGGTAGCCGTACGCAGCACAGACAGGTAGGCACTGGCGGCGGGGAGCCTGATGCTCACCACGTCGCGGATGCCGGCCACGCCCTCCGCGCGCGTCTCGGTTTCCTCGGTCACGTTCCTCCTCGCGAATCCGACGCTGACTGCAACTTACCGCCCCTGAGAGGTGCTTGGACGATTCAGACTCGCCATCGACGGAAAAGGCTCTGCGCGGTCTGCGACCGCACAGAGCCTTATATGCCGTTTTAGGCTGCCTTGGTCTCCCAGAAGATCTTGGAGATCTCGTCGATCTTGCCCAGCAGGTCCTCAGCCTTGGCGACGTCAACGGTGCCCTTGGCCCCGGCGGCGCCGGCCAGCTTCGTGGCGTCCCAGAAGAGCTGGTGGAGCTGCGGGTACTGCTCGAGGTGCGGCGGCTTGAAGTAGTCGGTCCAGAGCACCCACAGGTGGTGCTTGACCAACTCGGCGCGGTCTTCCTTGATCTTGATGGCACGGGCGCGGAAGACCGGGTCCTCGTTGGCCGCGTACTTCTCCATGATCGCCTTGACCGACTCGGCCTCGATGCGGGCCTGAGCGGGGTCGTAGACCCCACACGGCAGGTCGCAGTGTGCGGAAGCGACATGCTTGGGTCGTAGCAGTCGTGCGAGCATCAGAAAGTCCTTCCTGGATGCTGAATCAGCTTGGTCCACAACCGACCTTACTCGTGTCCCAACGCCTGCGGAGTAGGGGGTCACAGCCGATGAGAGTGCGTGTCGAAGGGGATTCGATGCGGCCGGCGCTGGTTCCCGGTGACTGGCTGCTGGTGCGCCGGGGCGCCACGGTGCACCCTGGCGACCTCGTTGTGGCCAGACTTCCCGGGGAGCCCGACCGGCTGATCGTGAAACGGGCCCAGTGGCACGGCGCGGACGGGTGGTGGCTGGAGAGCGACAACCAGCGCGCCAGTGGCCGCCGCGACAGCTGGGACTTCGGGCCGGTCCAGGACATCGTGGGGCGCGTGGTGCTGCGTTACTGGCCGCTGCTGCCGCGGCGGCGCCGCTAGACCGACGACACAACGCATGCGGCTCGCCGGGATGACTCAGGAGCCGGGACGACTTACGAGCCGGGACGACTTACGAGCCGGGACGACTTACGAGCCGGGACGACTCACGAGCCGGGACGACTCACGAGGCGGTGCGGCGGCGGGCGCGGAAGGCGGCCACGTTCGCCCGGCTGGCGCAGCGGGACGAGCAGTAACGGCGCGAGCGGTTCGACGAGGTATCGAGGAAGGCGAGCCCGCAGCGCGGCTCCCGGCAGCGGCCCAGGCGGTCGACGCCCAGCTCGGCCACGACCGCGGCCAGCCCCATCACGGCGGTCGCGGCCGGGTCCTCGGCCAGGTGGAGATGCCAGCCGCTGCCGTCGTGGTCGGAGAGCTGAGGGTGTACGGGATAGCGCGCGAGCAGGGCGTTGAGCCGCTCGGCCACGGCACGGTCGTCGCCGGCCGCGTCGAACACGGCGGCCAGCTCGTCGCGCAGCCGGCGCAGCTCGGGCGGCGGGGCGAGGTCGTTGGCCAGCCGGACCGCCCACTCGGCGTAAGAGGTGAGGTCCATCCCTGCGTATTACACCAGAAAGGCGGGGCGGCCCGCTGACTTCGCGGGCGCCCCGTCTCTCCGGCACGGCCCTTCTCCGGCCCGGCCCCTCTTCGGCTTTCGGTGCGGCCCCGCCGGCCTGGCGGGCCGCCCTGTCCTTCGGAGCGGCCCGCCGAGGTCGGCGGGTGCCCTGCCCCTTCGCGGGTTATCCCTCGGGGTGCAGGACGCGGTGCAGGAACACGCGGGTGCGCTCGTGCTGCGGGTCGCCGATCACCTGGGCCGGGACGCCGTCCTCGACGATCACGCCGCCGTCCATGAAGACCACCCGGTCGGCCACCTCCCGCGCGAAGCCCATCTCGTGCGTGACCACGAGCATGGTCATGCCCTCCTCCGCCAGCTTGCGCATGACGGTGAGCACGTCGCCGACCAACTCGGGGTCGAGCGCCGAGGTGGGCTCGTCGAACAGCATCAGGTCGGGGCTCATCGCCAGCGCCCTGGCGATGGCCACCCGCTGCTGCTGCCCGCCCGAGAGCTGGGACGGCGGGACGTCGCACTTGCTGCCGACGCCGACCTTGTCCAGGTTCTCCCTGGCGATGACCTCGGCCTCCCGCCTGCCGCGCTTCAGCACCCGCTGTTGGGCGATCATGACGTTCTGCAGTGAGGTCATGTGCGGGAACAGGTTGAACTGCTGGAAGACCATGCCGATGCGGCGGCGTACGGCGTCGATGTCCACGTCGGGGTCGGTCACCTCGACGCCCTCCACGAACACCTTGCCCCTGGTCGGCCGCTCCAGCAGGTTCACGCAGCGCAGCAGGGTGGACTTGCCCGAGCCGGACGGCCCGATGACGCAGACCACCTGGCCGGGGTCGACGGTCATGTCGATGCCCCTGAGCACCTCGTTCCTGCCGAAGTGCTTGTGCAGGTCGCGCAGCTCGATGGCGTGTGTCATCGCGTCCTCCCCTTGCGTCCCTCCAGGCGGGAGGCGAGGTATCCCAGCGGGATCGTGACGATCAGGTACGTGACGCCGGCCACCATGATGGGGGTGGCGTTGGCGTACTGGGAGGCCAGGTCGTTGCCGAACTTGGCCAGCTCGACGTACTCGCCGGAGACGCCGAGGAACAACACCAGCGACGAGTCCTTGAGCAGCGAGACGAACTGGTTGGTGGTCGGCGGGATGACCATGCGGATCGCCTGCGGGATCACCACGGTGACCTGGGCGCGCGTGGCCGACATGCCCAGCGACCTGGCGGCCTCGGTCTGCCCCTTGGGCACGGCCTGCAGGCCCGCGCGGAAGACCTCCGCCTGGTAGGCGGCGCCGACCAGGCCGAGCCCGAGGATGCCCTGCCCGTACGTGCCGCCCGGCACCGCGAAGCCCGGCAGCGCCAGCGGCAGGAACGTGATCATCAGGAAGATCAGCAGCGCGGGCAACCCGCGGAAGATCTCGATGTACACGAGCGAGATCCACCGGTACGGCCCCACCTGCGACAACCGCATCAGCGCCAGCAGCAGCCCCAGCAGGAACGCGAACACGAACCCGCCGACCGCGTAGATGATCGTGTTGCGCAGCGCCACCGTGAACAGGTCGGGCAGCGTCTCGCGCGCCACGTCGACCTTGGCGAAGTTCTGGGCGAGGCTGCCCCAGTCGGCGTACAGGACGAGCGCGACGAGCGCGGCGGCCAGGACGACGTACTGGATGACCCTGCTGACCTGCTGTTTTTTGCGAGGGCTGAGCCTGGCGCGGCCAGGCTCAGCCGTCTTGGGCTGGTCGGCCATGGATCAGCCCAGCTCGCCGGGCTTCTTGCCGAACCACTTCACGTAGATCTGCTCGTAGGTGCCGTCCTGCTTGGCCTTGGCGATCTCTTCGTTGATCGTCTTGAGCAGGGTGGGGTCGGCGCCCTTCTTGAGTCCGACGCCGTACTGCTCGCCGGTCTCGAGGCTGGCGATCAGCTCGAACTTCGCGGCGACGTCGGGCTTCTTCAGCCAGGTGAGCACGACGGGCAGGTCCTGGACGATGACGTCGGCCTGGCCGGCCTGCAGGGCCAGCAGTTCCTTGGAGGAGTCGGCGTACTCGGTGGGGTCGAAGCCGTTCTTCTTGACGTGGTCGAGGCCGGTGGTGCTGGCCTGCGCGCCCAGCTTGAGACCCTTGGCCTTGACGTCCTCCAGGGACTTGGCGCCGGTGCCCTTCTTGGCCAGCAGCGCCTGCGTGGCGTCGAAGTACGGGTCGGAGAAGTCGATGTTCTTCTGCCGGTCCGGAGTGATGGTCATGCCCGCGGCGGCGAGGTCGCACTTGCCGGCGGCCATGGCCGCACCGCTCTTGATCACCGCGAAGTCGATGTCCACGATGTTCTGGGTGACGCCCAGCTTCTTCGCGGCCAGGTCGACGATGTCGACGTCGAACCCGACGATCTTGCCGCTCTCGTCCTTGAACTGGAACGGCTCGTACGGGATGTTCGTACAGACTGTGAGTTTGCCGGGTTGCACCAGCTTGACGCCGCCGGACGCGGAGGCGCCGGCACTGGTCGTACCGGTGCTCGAGCCGGTCTCACCGCCACACGCGGTCAGCGCGAGAGCGGCGGTCAAGGCGAGCGCGCCGGCGGCGTAGCCGCGGCGGCCCTTGGGGCTGAGGGCCATGTACGGCCTCCTCGAAGTGAAATGCCACGAAACTTGCGTTTTGTGCAGTTTAAATGGCTTTTAGCTGCGGTCAGTCATCGGGCATTTAACGATGCGTCAACAGAACGGCTCCGGCACTGACACCGAACACCGTCTCACCCGTGGCACTATGGTGTGACGGGTGACCCCCGAACCCCCTCACGTGACGATCGGCGAGGGGAGTCTGGCAGCTACCGAAGCCAGCCCGCTCGAGCTCGTCCGCCGTAGGTTTCTCCGCTACCGATGACTACTGGGGTCGCTGTGGCTGCCACGCCCGCTTCTGCTTCCGACGAAAATCTCGATCTCGATCCGGCGTTCGCGCTGCACCGCGGCGGCAAGATCGAGATCCGCTCCACCGTTCCCGTCCGCGACGCGGACGATCTCGCCCTCGCCTACACCCCCGGCGTCGCCCGGGTCTGCACGGCCATCGCCGACAACCCCGCGCTGGCCGACGAATACACCTGGGTTCCCAACGTGGTCGCCGTCGTCACCGACGGCACCGCCGTGCTCGGCCTGGGCGACATCGGCCCCTCGGCGGCCATGCCCGTCATGGAGGGCAAGGCGCTGCTGTTCAAGGAGTTCGCCAACGTCGACGCCGTGCCGCTCTGCCTCGACTGTACCGACGTCGACGCGCTGGTCGAGACCGTGGTGCGGCTCGCGCCGTCGTTCGGCGGCGTCAACCTCGAAGACATCAGCGCTCCCCGCTGCTTCGAGATCGAAGAGCGGCTGCGCGGCCTGCTCGACATCCCCGTCTTCCACGACGACCAGCACGGCACCGCCATCGTGGCGCTGGCCGCCCTGCAGAACGCCGCCCGCCTGACCGGCCGCCCCCTGGGCGACCTGCGGGCCGTCGTGGCCGGCGCGGGCGCCTCCGGCGTCGCCGTCACCCGCATTCTTCTTGAGGCGGGCATCGGCGACATCGCGGTCTCCGACTCCAAGGGCCTGATCTACGAGGGCCGTGAGGGCCTCAACCAGGTCAAGCAGCTCCTGGCCAAGGACACCAACCGGGCCGGGCGCACCGGCTCCACAGAGGACGCCCTGGAGGGCGCCGACGTGTTCGTGGGGCTGTCGGGGTCCACGGTCTCCGAGGCGGCCATCGCGTCCATGGCGCCTGAGTCGATCGTGTTCGCGCTGTCCAACCCGACGCCCGAGGTGCATCCCGACGTGGCCGCCAAGCACGCCGGCGTCGTGGCCACCGGGCGCTCCGACTTCCCCAACCAGATCAACAACGTGCTGGCGTTCCCCGGCGTCTTCCGCGGCGCCATCGACGTGCGGGCCACCGCCATCACCGAGAACATGAAGGTGGCCGCGGCCAACGCGCTGGCGGGCGTCGTGGGCGACGACCTGTCGGCGACGTACGTCGTTCCGAGCCCGTTCGACGCCCGGGTCGCGCCCGCCGTGGCCGCGGCGGTCTCCGCGCAGGCCCGCGCCGACGGCGTCGCCCGTCGCTGAACCACTCCCACACGTGCGGGCGAGCGGCCTTTCGGCCCTCGCCCGTTCTGTCTTCATCGGGTGCGCCTCCGGGTGCTGCCGTGCCTGAAACCGGTCGGTGACCTGCCCGTTCAGGTGCCGGCGCGGCCGGCCTGACCGTGAGCGGAACCGGTGGGGTGCGCGGGAGGCTTTTGGCCGACCTTGGAAAACCGTCGTAAAACCTTTACGCAAGGTGCTATAACAGTAGCTCTCTGTAGGGATGTGGGCGCCGACTCCTGTGACGAGGAGAGCGATGGAACGCGAGCCGAACCGACTGCTACAGCAGCTCATCGTGGAGGCGGGCTTTTCCCACAAGGGACTGGCCAGGCGCATCAACGATCTGGGAGCCGCACGTGGCACACCGGGCCTCAAGTACGACCACAGCTCCGTCCTGCGCTGGATCGGAGGTCAGAGGCCGCGCGACCCGGTGCCGTGCCTGCTCACGGAGATCTTCGCGCTACGGCTAGGTCGGCCGGTCACCTCGGAAGATCTGGGCATGCCGGCCAGCCTCACACCCCTCGACCTCGGACAGGAGTTCACGCACACGTGGCAGGAGGGGGTCGCGACCGTGACGGCGCTGTGGCGAGCCGACGTGGAGAGACGGCGGTTCCTGATCGACTCCACACTCGCAATCGGAGCAGGCTCCGTAGGAGCCGTACGCTGGCTGACGTCCCCCACCGAGGGACGCCCCAGCGGCATGGGCGCGCGGCGGGTGGGCCGCGCCGACATCGCCGCCATCCACGAGGTCACCCGGTCCTTCGGTGAGCTCGACAACCGATTCGGCAGCGGCCGCGTCCGCTCGTCGGTGGTCAAATACCTCGACACCGCCGTGGCCCCGCTGCTCAAGGACGGCTCCTACGGCGAGTCCACCGGCAGGCAACTCGCCGCCGCGGCGGCCGAGCTGACCCGCCTGGCGGGCTGGATGGCCTACGACATGGAGCAGCACGGCCTCGCCCAGCGCTACCTCATCCAGGCCCTGCGCCTGGCCAGGGGCGCCGACGACCACACCCTGGGCGGGGAGATCCTGGCCGGCATGGCACACCAGGCCATCTACATGGGTCAGTCGGCCCACGCCCTCGACCTGGCCAGGGCCGCCCAGATCTCCGCTCGCAAGGCGGGCGTCCAGACGCTCCTGGCCTCCGCGCACGTCCTGGAGGCGCACGCGCACGCGGGCCTGGGCGACGCCCGCGCCTGTGGCGGCTCCCTGCACGAGGCCGAGCGCGCCTTCGAGACCCGCAGGCCCGAGGACGAGCCCTCCTGGCTGAGCTACTTCGACGAGGCATATCTGGCGGCCAAGTTCGCCCACTGTTTCCGCGACCTCGGGGAGGGCGAGCGCGTCGTCCGCCAGGCGCGGCGCTCGCTCGACATGGACGGCCGCTATGTCAGGGGCCGCATGTTCAACCTGTCGCTGCTGGCCGCCGGGCTGGTGCAGTGCGGCGAACTGGAGGAGGCGTGCACGGTGGCCGCCGGCGCGCTGGCCCTGGCCACTGAGCTGCAGTCGGCGCGCTCGCGCTCCTACGCGGCCGACCTGCGCAGGCGGCTGGAGCCGTACAAGAGCGAGCGGCCGGTGATGGCGCTGCGGGAGCGCACTCGGGAGCTCTCTGCGGTCTGAACACGTGAACGGCCCGGACCGCTCGGGGGTCCGGGCCGTTCACGTGTGTCCGGTTACTTCAGAAGCTCGTTACTTCAGGAGCTCGCCCTTGGGGCCGACGATCGACTTGGTCGCCGCGTAGTTGGCCTTGTTGTAGACGTCGGCGGTCTCACCGTCGAAGATGGCGGAGCTGATCGCGTCGATCCGCCCGTTGCCGTCGTTGTCGGCGAACACGCTGGTCACGCCGTTGACGTAGCCGGTGCGCTTGCTGTTGTCGTACTTCATGAGCCAGGGGCCGCCGTCGGCGCCGCCGGTCATGGAGCACTTGAGCACCTGGTGCGTCTCGACCTTGAACGTGTTGACCTGAACGCTCTTCGTACCGGTCTTGCCGCTGCACCACTTGGGCGTGACGCCGGTGAACGCGCGGTCGCCGTCGGGGTGGGGGGCGCTCGGGTAGCCGAAGGCGGTCACCTGCTGGCCGAGCGGCTGGTTCCAGGCGAAGCCCTGACCACCGACCACGTCACCGAGCCGCCCCAGGTCCTTGGCGATGCCGAGGATGTAGTGATCGCGGAAGTAGCGGACGGTCGTGCCCGACTTCACCCACTGCTTGAGGTAGTAGGAGGTCTTGAACCAGGCGGTCTCGACGCCGTTGGCGTCCTTGGTGACCGCGAGCTTGCCCAGGAACTTGCCGTCGCCCTTCTCCGCCAGGAGCTTCTTGTACTCCTCCTGGCTGATGGGCGTCGGGCCGTCCTCCACGTACTGCTCGCCGTTGACGTCGCTGCCGGTGTCCTTCGGCGCCTTGGCGTAGCTGGCCTCGGTGACCTCGACCCGGGTCAGCACCTTCTGACCCGGGTAGTTGTGGGCCACCTTCTCCGGAGTGACGTCGAAGTCCTTCGACCAGTACGGCCCCGCGGGCCCGTACTTGTCGAAGCCGGCGTCGTACTCCTCCTTCTTGATCTCCTCGTGCTTGATCCACTTGTCGCCCGCCCACGCGGCGAACTCGCTCTTGACGACCTCCCGCTCACTCGCCAGGGCGAAGCCGTTGTGGACCGCGACGAAGGCGTAATCGCCGTCGTAGTCGTCATAGGTGTCGAGGTCGTAGGCCGTGAAAGCGTAGGCGCCCACGTAGACGCCCCAGGGGGCCCTGCCCTGGTAGTAGCCGGGCACGAAGATCCACTTGCGGAAGACGTCCTCGCCGCTCTCGAAGACGCAGTGGCCGGCGGTGGCGACGAGGTTACGGTTGCGGGCCTGGATGGAGGTGGCCGAGCACCAGCGGTAGCGGCCCGCCTTGTCGAGGAAGAAGACCTTGCCGATGGTCTTGGGGAGGTTGACGTTCTTGGACGCGGCCGGCTTGGCGGCGGTGGTCGGGCCGGTCATGCCGGGCTTGCCGTCGGGGGTGCCCTTGCCGCCGGACGAGACCAGCTTGGACACCTCCTTGGTGTCCAGGTTGTATTGCGTGGCCTTCCGGAGAGCCGCACCGTTGGAGTCGAGCCAGAAGTAGGCGGCGCTGTACGCGTCGGCCGGCTTCGGGAGGAGGTCGTCCTGGACCCAGTTCGGCTGGGCGGTGGCGGGGGCGGCAAGGGCGGCGGCACTCAGACCGGCGGCTACGAGGGGGATGAGCAGGCGCTTCAACGGAGGCTCCACAGTTGTCAAAAAGGGTGTAAAAACCCTATCGACCCTTTAGTCGCTTTGGTAAGGGAAATGCGCAGATTCCCCAGAATGGCCAAAGGGCCCGGCTGGATGCCGAGCCCTTTGGTTACTGCAGTTGAACGCCGAACAAGTCGCCGTTCACGATCGGCAGCTGACTACGGGATGAGCTTGCCGGACCACGCGGCCGCAGCGGCCTTGTAGATCGCAGCCGTCTCACCGTCGAAGATCGCCGAGGTGATCGTGTCGTAGCGCTTGTTGTCGTCGGTGTCAGCGATGAGGCTGGTGACACCGTTGACGTAGCCGAGACGCTTGCTGTTGCTGTACTTGTACAGCCACGGGCCACCGTCGTAGCCGGCGGTCACGGTGCACTTCAGGGACTGCTGCTCCTCGACCTTCTTGGACGGGATGAGCAGAACCTTGGAAGCGGTCTTGCCGTAGCACCACTTCGGCGTGACACCGGTGAACGGCTTGTTGCCGTCCAGGTGCGGGCCGTAGGGGTAGCCGAAGGTGCGGACGTACTTGCCGGTCGGCTGGTTCCACGCGAAGCCCTGGCCGCCGACGTTGTCGCCGAGGCGACCAACGCTCTTGACCGAGTGCTCCTGGACGTAGTACTCCTCGACCCAGTACTTCGTCAGAGCGGTGGCCTGAACCCACTTCTTGACGAAGAACCGCTGCTTGTACCAAGCAACCTCGGTGCCGTCCTTGACGTCGGCGCGCACCTTGCCCAGGAACTTGCCGTCGCCCTTGTCAGCCTTGAGCTGCTCGTACTCTTCCTTGCTGATCGGCACTTCGGTGCTGAGGCGCTCGAACTTGTTGCCGTTGTCCAGGCCAGTCTTGGCGGCGGTGTACGTCGCCTCAGTGACCTCGACACCGGTCAGCTTGACGCCGCCGACGCCGGAGGCGATGTAGTCCTCGATCTTGCCTGCGGCGTCCGCGGGCTTGGCCACGGACTCGACCTTGGGGTCGGTCAGGGCCGACTTGTACGGGCCAGACTCGCCGTACTTGTCGTAGCCCGCCGCGAACTCGTCCTTCGTGATCGGGGTCTCCTTGACGAAGCCCTTGCCACCCTTGGCCACGTGGGCCTTGTACTCGCTCGGGGTGACCTTGGTCGTCTTGTTGGCGACGCCGCCGATGCCGTCGTAGACGGTCACGAACGCGTAGTCGCGGTCGAAGTCCTCGTACACGTCGAAGTCGTAGTGGGTGAAGGCCTGCTTACCCACGTAGATGCCGAACGGAGCCTTGCCCTGGTAGTAACCGGGGACGAAGACCCAGTTGGACAGGACGTCCTTGTTGGCGCCGACCTCGTACACGCAGTGACCGGCCGTGGCGACCAGGTTGCGGTACTGCGACTGGATCGAGGTGCCGGAGCACCAGTAGTTCTTGCCGTCGCTGCCCTGGAAGAAAACCTTACCGATGGTCTTCGGCAGGTTCACGTTCTGGACCTTGGCGGTGGTCTTCTTCTCCTCGCCGATGGGAGCGGTCGAGCCCGGCTTGGTGTCCGCGCTGTAACCGCCACCGCTCTTGATCTGGGAGACCTCGAGAGCGTCGGGGTTGAAGGCCGTGGCGCCCTTGAGCGCCGCGTTGTCGGACTGGGTCCAGAAGTCCAGGATCTGGGCCGCCTTGGCCGCGTTCGCGGCCAGAGCGTCAGACGCGACGGTGTCGTCGGCCTGAGCGGTGCCGGCCAGGCCGGCAGCGAGCAGACCAGTGGCCAGAATGGCGCCACCGGCCGGAAGGAGGATGCGCTTCAAGGTAACTCCTTGCGCTGTCGTGGAACGCCTCTTGCGTCCCATGCGTCAGTAAAGGGATAGCCAGGAACATACAGTGTCGATCTTGGGAACCGGTAGCCGCTTTGGCGGGAAAAGATGCGACAAGCCGGGCGTTATCGTTCTGTGATGTTTAGCTGGCCGATGCGCAGGAGTTGAGTGAAGCGGCCCTCGCCGCTATTTGCCCTGATCAACATAAAGAAGTGGTTAGTGTGGTGATTGGGGATAGAGCATCCGTCTGGTCCGTCTTGCGAAGGCGATGTGACACACATCACATTGAGGTGATGGCACCGTATCGGCGCGCGGTGCGTCCAAGCGGCCTCGCTTTCGGGCCAACAGCAGAAGGGCCCGGCAGGATGCCGGGCCCTTCGCTTGTAACGGTTATACGAACGGTCTAGGCCCGATCGCTATCCGTTACTTAGACAACCTTGCCGGACCACGCAGCCGCGGCGGCCTTGTAGATGGTGTTCGTCTCGCCGTCGAAGTACGGCGACGAGATGTAGTCCACGCGACCGTTGGAGTCCTGGTCGTTGAAGGTGCTGGTGACACCGTTCACGTAGCCGAGACGCTTGCTGTTGCTGTAGTTGTACAGCCACGGGCCACCGTCGGCGCCCTCGGTCATGGCGCACTTGAGGGCGACGTGCTCCTCGATCTTCTTGGCGGCGGAACCGACCAGCTTCGCCGAAGTCTTGCCGTAGCACCACTTCGGCGTGACGCCGGTGTAGTTCTTGTTGCCGTCGGGGTGAGGAGCGGCCGGGTAGCCGAACACGCGGACGTTCTTGCCGGTCGGCTGGTTCCACGCGAAGCCCTGGCCGCCGACGTTGTCGCCGAGACGGCCGGCGTCCTTGGCGGCGATGTCGACGAGGTAGTAGTCCTCGACCCAGTACTTCACCTGAGCGGTGGACTTGATCCACTTCTTGATGAAGAACTGCTGCTTGAACCAGGCGACCTCGGTCTTCTTGTCATCGCCGAGCTGGGCGCGGACCTCGCCCATGAACTTGCCGTCGCCCTTGTCGGCCTTCAGCTTGTCGTACTCTTCCTTGCTGATGGGCACTTCGGTGCTCAGGCGCTCGAACTTGTGGCCGTTGTCGAAGCCGGTGCCGGCCGCGGTGTACTGCGACTTGTAAACCTCGGCACCAGTGAGCTGGACACCCTTGGTGGGGCCCTCGCCCTTGATGTAGGCGTCGACGTTCTTGTCCGTCACGTCGGCAGGCTTCGCGACGGTCTCGACCTTGGGGTCGACGGCCTTCGACTTGTACGGACCATCCTCGCCGTACTTGTCGTAGCCCGCCTGGAACTCAGCCTCGGTGATCGTCGTTTCCTTCACGTAGCCGACACCGCCCTTGGCGACGTGGGCCTTGTACTCGCTCGGGGTGACCTTGGTGGTCTTCCCGGTGACGTTGACGCCGTTGTACACGGTCACGAACGCGTAGTCGCGGTCGTAGTCCTCGTACACGTCGAAGTCGTAGTGCGTGAAGGCCTGCTTACCAACGTAGACGCCCCAAGGAGCCCGGCCCTGGTAGTAACCCGGGACGAAGACCCACTTGGACATGACGTCCGTGTTGTTGGCCGTGTCGTACACGCAGTGACCGGCCGTGGCGACCAGGTTGCGGTACTGCGACTGGATCGAAGTGGCGGAGCACCACTTCTTCTCGCCCTTGCTGTTGACGAAGAACACCTTGCCGATGGTCTTCGGCAGGTTGACGTTCTGGACCTTGACGGTGGTCTTCTTCTCTTCGCCGATCGGAGCGGTCGAGCCCGGCTTGGTGTCCGTGGTGGACCCGCCCTTGCTCTGCAGCTTGGCGACGTCAGCCTTGTCCCAGACGTTCGACTCGGTAGCGGCCTTGAGGGCAGCACCGTTGTTGTCCGCCCAGAAGTTGGCGATGGCCTTCGCGTTGGCCGCGCTCGTCGTCAGGTTGTCCTTGGCGAGGGTGTCATCGGCCTGGGCGGTGCCGGCGAGGCCGGCAGCCAGAAGACCGGTGGCCAGGATGGCGCCACCGGCGGGGATGAGGATGCGCTTCAAGGGAACTGCTCCTTGCTCTGTCGTGGGTCGCAACGTGCGTCCCATGCGTCAGTAAAGGGATAGCAAGGAACATAGCGTGGTGATCTACGCAGGTGGAAGCCGCTTTGAGTGATCCGGTAACCCCCCTGATCGCCGTGACCTTTCCGTGACCAGTCAGAGATCTTCGTGTGCCGCGTCCATCGATTCGCGTTTTTGCTGGGTATGTGGGGGTTGTTGTTGACGGGGCGAAAGTGTCGTTAACGGTTGAACACGTACCGTAGTCGGCAAAACGTGACCCAGATCACAGGAACCGAATGGGAACCTGGCCCGTCTAATCTCGATCGTTTCTCACAGGAGATCTTCAGGTTCCGCTCTGGAGCCGTGCGGAAGCCCGTGTCCGCCGGGGCTCGCGACGGTTCTGGAGGGGAGCATAAGGGGTGGATTGTCCGGAAATGCGAAGACCTCCGCCTGAGTGGAGCCGGCAGCTCCACCCCGCGCGGAGGTCTTGGATGTCTCGCCTGTGAGCTTGCTGAGTGTGTCGGCGGGCCCGCCTATTGACTTCTTGGCCTGATGGCCTCGCCGAGGAGGTGCTGGAGGCTGGTCAGTACGGCTGCGTCCTTGATGTGGGGGAGCAGCGGGGTGGTGAACGGGCTGCCGGGGCCGGGGCGGTGCGTCCGGGGGAAGGCGAAGTCCGGCGGTGTCTCGGCCTGGTGGGGGTGGGCCGTGCCGGCCTGGAGGGCGTACATGAGGCGCTGCCAGGTGCCGTCGGCCCGCCAGCGGCGGTGGCGCCGGTAGATGCTGACCCAGCAGCCGTACCGCTCGGGCAGGCAACGCCAGCGGACGCCGGTGCGGGCTTGGTAGAGCAGTCCGTTGACGATGGTTCGGTCGTCGGTCGACCGGTTGCGCTGTGCGTCGTCTATGGGAAGCAGGGCGGCCACGCGTTCCCATTCGGCGTTCGTCAGATCATGGTGACGCATGCGCCCATCGTGACAAGGCAAATACTGTCTGTCACAAGAACCAATAAAGATCTTCGCAGAGGGCCGGGGAAGGTCCGGTCATGTGGTGTGTGTTCGTGGCGGGACGCTGTCCGGGGCCTTCGGTGCTCCTGTGTAAGTAATGGCCCCGGAAACACCAAGGCGAGGGCCTCGACGCCCGAGGCCCTCGCTTTCCCCTGGTAGGGCTTACTTGTACAGCTCGCCGTTCGAGCCGACGATCTTGCCGGACCACACGTTCTTGGCCGCGTTGTAGACGCCGGCCGTCTCACCGTCGAAGTACGGCGAGGTGATGTAGTCGATCCGGTCGTTGCCGTCCTGGTCGGCGAACGTGCTGGTGACGCCGTTCACGTAGCCCAGACGCTTGGCGTTGCTGTAGTTCAGCAGCCACGGGCCGCCGTCGTACCCGGGGGTCACGGCGCACTTGAGGCCGATGTGCTCCTCGATCTTGAGCCAGGAGGCGCCGACCGTCTTCGGGGTGGTCTTGCCGTAGCAGTGCTTCGGCGTCACGCCGCTGTACGGCTTGTTGCCGTCGGGGTGCGGGGCCGACGGGTAACCGAAGGTGCGCACGGCCTTGCCGGTGGGCTGGTTCCAGGCGAAGCCCTGGCCACCGACGTTGTCGCCGAGGCGACCCGCGTCCTTGGTCTCCAGGATGTAGTGCCGGCCGCCCCACGACCGCTTCGGGCCGCTGAAGCGCTGGTAGTCGTTCTGGCTGACCTGCTTGATGCCGTTGAACAGGACACCGTTGTAGACGGTGACGAACGCGTAGTCGCGGTCGTAGTCCTCGTAGGTGTCGAAGTCGTAGTGGGTGAAGGCCTGCTTGCCCACGTAGACGCCCCAAGGAGCCCTGCCCTGGTAGTAGCCGGGGACGAAGATCCACTTGCCGAGCGTGGGGGCGTTGCTGTCGGTGTCGTACACGCAGTGGCCGGCCGTGGCGACCAGGTTGCGGTAGTTCGACTGGATGGAGGAGGCCGAGCACCAGCGGAGCTTCCCGCTGCCGTCGACGAAGAAGACCTTGCCGACGCTCTTGGGCAGGTTGACGTTCTGGGCCTTGGCGGTCGACTTCGACTCCCCGGTCGGCGCCGTCATGCCGGGCCGGCCGTCGGGGTCGGCGCCGCCCTTGGAGACGACCTTCCTGACTTCGTTCGAGTCCCACGTGTACTGGGTCGCGGACCGGAGCGCCGCACCGTTGGCCGCCAGCCAGAAGGAGGCGACGGAGACGGCGTCGGAGGTGTTGCGGGCCATCGGGTCGTGGGAGACGTCGCCGTCGGCCATGGCCGTGCCGGACAGACCGCTGGCGAGCAGGCCGGTCGCCAGGACGGCACCGCCGGCGGGCAGAAGGATTCGCTTCAAGGTAACTCCAGGTTGCGCTGACATGAGGCGCCTCGTGCACCCCCGAACTCAGCAAACGGACAGCCCGGAACCTACAGCTTTGACTGTCGTCATGTGAATTTTCGGTAGATCATGTCAACGTTCCAAGGCCTGTCGTGACCTTGTCGAGATCTAGAACTGGCTGATCACCCGCAGTGATCATGCAGTTGCTATGACTTACGTCACATTTGCCAGGATGCCGACTCCCGCGGCGCGTCGGTAGACCTCGCCGGTGGTCGTGTCGAAGTGCGGCGCCGACACCGCGTCGTAGCGCCCCTTGGCGTCCCGGTTCCAGGTGAGGCTGTTGACGCCGTTCAGGTTGCCGAGCCTGCGGGCGTCGTCGTAACCGATCAGCCACGGCCCGCCGCTGGCGCCCGGGCTGAAGTCGCAGGGCTGCAGCTCTACGCCCTTCTGCAGGTCGAGGCTGGGGGCGACGGTGTAGCGGGTGACGCGTTCCGGGCACTGCTTCAGCGTCTTGCCGTCGTACGGGCGCGTGCCGTCGGGCTGCTGCCCGGCCGGGTAGCCGAAGGCGGCCACCGTGTACGCGCCGGGCTTCTTGTTCAGTTCGAGCCCGACGCCGCCCACGTTGTCCTGGAGCCGGCCGACGTCCTGCATGACGTAGGCGCCGTCCTTGGCGGTCCAGACGAAGCCGCGCTGCACGGTGACGAACGCGTAGTCGAAGTCGTAGTCGCCCTTGCCCGACCAGTCCTCGTGCATGCTGATCGAGGCGCCCACGTAGATGCCGTCGGGCGTCTCACCGTTGGGGCCGGGGTTCGGGACGAAGATCCAGTAGTCGGCGGCCTTGCCCTGCCGCGGGTCGTACGTGCAGTGTCCGGCCGTGGCGACGACGCTGCGGTTCTTGGCCGCGACGGCGCTGGCCGAGCACCAGTACTCCTTGTCCCCGAACCGGAAGTAGACCTTGCCCATGGTCCGCGCGGTGCCCTTGCGCGGCGCGGCGGCCGGCACGGTCTGTGCGGCGGTGGCCCGGTTGACGGTGGTGGTGACGGCCGAGGCGGGGCCCGCGGTGGCGGCCGTCGAACTCGTCGGCGCGGCGGCGGCGCCGGGCGTGGCCGGGGTGTAGCTGTCGGCCTGCTTCAGGCGGTCGGGCTTCCAGTACTCGGCGACCCTCTTGACGTCCGCGACGGTCTTGGTCAGCGGGGCGGCGTACACCTTGCTGGGTGCGGCGTGGGCGATCCCCGTGAAGGCAGGCAGCAGCAGTAGCGCGCTGCCCAGGGCAGCGGCCACGAGGCGCCTGGCGCGGGGGATCATGAAATGCCTTTCTTGGGGTCGTAAGGGTGGATTTTTCCAGATGTACAGACGATATTGCAGCTTGGATAGAGATTCGTTACCTGATCAAGAGTGGCTCGTGAACTATAAGGACATCGTCAGATCAGGACTCTCGATACCTGTAAATGATCATTAGTGGACGACATCCTCGCAGGTCAGAGTGGGTGCGGATGGATCATTCGCGTACCGGGAATTCGCCGCCTTCCCGGCGCATTCGGTGGCGCTTCAGTGGTGTACGCCACTGCCCCGGACGGCCTCTCGTGCCCGCAATAGAGGGTGAGGGGAGGCCCCGGCTCCCAGGAGAGCCGGGGCCTGGGGTGCCAGCTTGATCACGGCATGTTGCCGGTCCACCGGTTGGCGGCGGCCTTGTACACGTTGTACGTGTCGGTGTTGAAGTACGGCGACGAGATGTGGTCGTAGCGGTCGTTGCCGTCGGTGTCCCATGCGACGCTGTTCACGCCGACCAGGTAGCCGGTGCGCGACGCGCTCTTGTAGTTGTAGATGAGGGGTCCGCCGCTCGCGCCGGCGGTGAAGGCGCACTTGACGCCGATGTGCTCCTGCAGGTTGTACTTCTTGGCCTCGGGCATCGCCTTGCTCTTGCCGTAGCAGTACTTCATCGTGCGGCCCGTGAACGGCTTGTCGCCGTCGGGGTGCTCGCCCGCCGGGTAGCCGAACGAGAACACGTTCAGCTTGGTGCTCCGGTTCCAGGTGAAGCCCTGGCCGCCGACGTTGTCGCCGAGCCGGCCCGCGTTCTTCACGGTCCACTGCCAGCGGTTGTTGACCTTCTCCCAGTTGACCTTGATGCCGTTGTAGACGTTGACGAACGCGTAGTCGTAGTCGTAGTCCTCCTTCACCACGAAATCGTCGTGCGCGTTGAACGTCTTGGCGGCGTAAATGCCGTAGGGGGCCTTGCCGGTCCAGACACTGTCGCCGTCCCAGTACGACGGGATGAAGATCCAGTTGTCGTAGAAGGTGTTCTTCTTGGTGTCGTACACGCAGTGGGCCGAGGTCGCCACCAGGTTGCGGAACTTGCCCTGCAGCGAGCTGGCCGAGCAGTAACGCCAGTTCTTCGGGTCGCGCGGATCGGCCTTCGGCAGCGTGAAGAACACGCGGCCGACCGTGTTCGGCAGGTTGACGTGCTTGCTCTTCGTGGTGGTCTTCTTCTCTCCGCCGATCGGGGGAACCGAGCCGGGCGGCCCGTCAGGGGTGTCGTTGCTGGCCTTGATGCCCTTGGTGGACAGGTCGAGGCCGTCGTCGTAGTCGGTTGCCAGCTTGATGCGGTCGGGCGTCCAGAACTGGATCGCCTGCTCCGCCGGGGTCGCCGCGTTCTTGGCGACGACGTCGGAGGGTGCCGTCGCGCCGGCAGCGGTGCCGCCGAGCGTTCCCGCCGCCAGGCCGATGGCCACCAGACCGGCGAGGGGGATCGCGATGCGCCTTGCTCGGGAATACATGGAGCTCCTCTCAGCTTTCGGCGGCCCAGAGCGGGGTACTGCGCCCCGGTGGGCCAGGAAAACGATCGGAACGTTAATGAATGGCGCGATCCGGCGACCAGGAAACGACGTGAAAAAGCATGGTCCGGTTCCTTTCCGTTATAGAGATACCGAGATCGCATGTATTACTGATCGGCATCCCCGCAGGCCGGAGGGGGTGCCCGGTTTTCTGTGGCAACATCGGCAACGCCATTTATCAAACGCCACTCCTTGTTCGGTCCTTATCAACGGAGTGATGTTCTGGCCGGCTGGTCGCATGGATCCGCGCGGGCTCACGGTCACCGGAGGGCCGCCGTACGCGGGGAGCAGGTGCGGGGACTGGTGGGGCAGGACGTCCGCGTGGTGAGCGGTTGTGAACTTGTGCCCTATCGACGGATATTTCGGGTCTTGCGCTGATGCCTGCCGCTCGATTGAACTGAGAACCTAGGGCGCAAGCCGGCACTACTCGGCGAGGAACGTCGTGGCTGACCAGTTCGACGTCATCGAGGCAGGCGAGCGCGGCCGTCGCCGGTGGGTCGGGCTGGTGGTGGTTCTGGCGCTCCTGCTGATCCCCGCTGTCAGCCTGCTGACCAGCCGTGACCCCGAGCCCGAGCCCACACGGCCGACGCCGGAGCCCATCAGGTCGCTGACCCGGCTGGAGAGCGCGCCCAACGTCCTCACCGTCCCCGCCGCGCGCAAGGGCGGCGACGAGGTCCTCCAGGTCGTGTTCCCGCACGGGGTGCGGGCCGAGGTGCGCTACCCGGCGGGGCTCGACCTCGACGAGAAGGGCTCGCGTCCCTTCCAGTCGGGGTGGGTGGACGGGAGGCTGCGGATGTTCGTGGCGCCGTACGGGGGCGAGGCCGAGATCACCCGCGGTGACGAGCCGATCAGGAACTTCGCCCCCAACGTGACCCTCTGGCCGCGCCAGGCCGGCAGCCGGTTCTACGGGCAGGTGCTGCTGTTCGCCTTCGGGCCGTGGCGGCTCGCGGTGCACGACCGCGGGTACGGCCCGGGTGACGCCCTGACGTTCGAGCAGCGGCTCACCCTCGCGCGGAGCCTGAAGGGCGCGGTGACCGAGCACGGCTACCTGGTGCTGTCGGCCGGTGGGGACGTACGGCTGGCCGAGCCGGGCGACACCGAGCAGGGTGCGCCGGTCGGCCCGCAGCTCTGGTTCGGCGGCGGCACGAGGGAGATGGTCGCGCTCGTGCCCACCCCCGACTGCCGGAAGAAGGCCAGGATGCCCCAGGTGATCGAGGGGCTCAGGCGGTCCGCCGAGATGGTGTGCCGCGGCGACGTGCTGGTGGCCGTGGCCGGGTCGGCGGAGTTCCGGCGGCAGGCGATCGAGGGCATCCGGGTCACGGTCAGGTGATGGCGATCCCGGGCGGGCGTACGGGGCTGAAGTAAGGTGCGGCCATGTTCGCCGTAACCGCCACACAGACCGATCCCGACCACCCGCTCGCCGGGCTGACGCTCGGTGAGCACCCGGAGCCGAAGGTGCCCGACGGCTGGACGACCGTCTCCGTACGCGCCGCCGCCCTCAACCACCACGACCTGTGGACGCTCAAGGGCGTCGGCATCAGGCAGGACCGGCTGCCGATCGTGCTCGGCTGCGACGCCGCCGGGGTGGACGAGGACGGCAACGAGGTCATCGTGCACTCCGTGATCGGCACGGGCGCCGACGAGACGCTCGACCCGAAGCGCACGCTGCTGTCGGAGGTGTACGACGGCACGTTCGCCGAGCGGGTCGCCGTGCCGCGGCGCAACCTGGTGCCCAAGCCGGCCGCGCTCTCGTTCGAGCATGCGGCGTGCCTGCCGACGGCGTGGCTGACCGCGTACCGGATGTTGTTCGACAAGGCCGGGCTCGAACCCGGGTCCACCGTCCTCGTGCAGGGGGCGGGCGGGGGCGTCGCGACCGCGCTGATCGCGCTCGGGCGGGCCGCCGGCTACCGGATCTGGGCCACCAGCCGCTCCGAGGACAAGCGCGAACGGGCCCGGCTGCTCGGCGCCGACCAGGTCTTCGAGCCGGGCGCGCGGCTGCCCGAGCGGGTGGACGCGGTCATGGAGACCGTCGGGCAGGCCACCTGGGACCACTCGCTCAAGTCGCTCAAGCCGGGCGGGCGCATCGTGGTCTCGGGCGCCACCAGCGGCGCGGTCCCGCCCGCCGACCTGAACCGGGTCTTCTTCCTGCAGCTCTCCGTGATCGGCTCCACCATGGGGACGCGTGCGCAGCTCCATCGGCTGGCCGTGTTCCTGGAGCAGACGGGGCTGCGGCCCGAGATCGACCGGGTGCTGCCGCTGACCGAGGCGCGGGACGGGTTCGCCGCCATGGCGGCAGGGGAGCTCTTCGGAAAGATCGTCTTCACCGGCTGAATAAGTGCTGGGTTACTGTCGGCCGTCCCGGGTGATACAAGGGGTGTGTCACCCGGGAGGCAGTCATGACCGATGTCGAGCCCTTCGGCCCAGGTTCGATGCACTGGGAGACCGCCGGCGAATACCGCAACCTGCTCGTGGCCGGCAGCGCGCTGGTGCTCCAGACGATGCACCCGGCGGTCGGGGCGGCGGTCGCCGAGCACTCCGCCTACAAGCACGACCCCTGGGGGCGGCTGGAGCGCACGCTCGTCTCCGTCCAGAAGTGGGTGTACGGCGGCGCCGACGGCCCCGCCGAGGGGCGGCGGCTGCGTGAGCTGCACCAGCCGATCGGCGGCGTCGACGAGCAGGGCCGCCACTACCACGCGCTGAACGGCGAGGCGTGGGCCTGGGTGCACCTGACCTTGTTCGAGCGGTTCATCGCGCTCAACCGCTACTTCGGCACCCCGTTCACCCGGGCCCAGGAACGGCGCTTCTACGAGGAGTCGCGGCGGCTCGGCGCGATCCTGCGGGTGCCGGAGCGGGAGCTGCCCGCGGACGCGGAGGCGTGCCGGCGATACTTCGAGGGGATGGTAGACCGGCGGCTGGAGGCGCACCCGACGGCGCTCGACGTGCTGGCGGTCATGCGGGTCACCCCGGCGCCACCCGGGTTGCCGGGGCCGCTGCGCCGGTGGTGGACGCCGGTCGGGATCAGGTCGGGGGAGCTCAACTACTTCGTCACCGTCGGGACGCTGCCGACCGCCGTACGGGGGAGGCTGGGGCTGCGGTGGACGGCCAGGGACGAGCGGCGTCTGCGGCGCCTCGGGCGGGCGGTGGCGATGGTGACGCCGTGGGTGCCCGAGCGGTTGCGGTACATGCCGATCGCCTATCGCGCGCGCAGGGCGGCCCGAGGGGTGCGGCGGCCGGACGGGCGGCGCCTCCGCTCCCGCTGACCTCGCCGTCCCAGGGGCCCGCCGGTCCCTTGCGGCGAAGGCGGCGGGCGCGGCGGGTGCGGAGAGCGCGGAGGGCGACGTCAGCGTTCGAGGATGTCGCGGACGCGCCGGGCGGTGTCGTCGAGCGTCGTACGCAGCTCCGCGAGCTTCTCCGGCGTCAGCCGGGCCTTCGAGGCCCCCTCGCGGATCTCGGCCACGATGTCGGCGAGCAGCTCGCCCAGCTCGGCGTCGAGCTCGGCCCGGTGGGGCGGCGCGTCGGACGCCTCGCCCCCGAGCGTGGCCCACACCTGCGACCAGATCCGGCGCCATTCCCCGGTGAACCGTTCGCCCTCGTCCTGCCAGTGGGTGGCGTTCTCCATCCACTGCCGCTTCTGCTGGTCCCTGAGCCGCCTGATGTCCTCCTTCTGCCGCTGCCGCATCCGCAGGGTGTCCTCCACCGCACCCGTACGCACGTCCTTGGCCATCCGCGTCAGCTCGTCGCGCAGCGACTTGACCGTGTCGCGCACGTCCTCCTTGACCTCGCGGGCGATGTCGCGCACGGAGGCGGAGATCTCCTGCTCCAGGTCGTCGAGCTCGTCGAGCCGGGCGTTCAGCTCCTCGCGGCCCTTGTCGGTGATCGAGAACACCTTCTTGCCCTCGACCACCTCGTGCGTCACCAGGCCCTCCTCCTCCAGGCGGGCCAGGCGGGGGTAGATGGTGCCGGGGGAGGGCGAGTAGACGCCGAGGAAGCGGTCTTGGAGCAGCCGGATGACCTCGTAGCCGTGGCGCGGGCTCTCCTCCAGCAGCTTGAGCAGGTACAGCCGGAGCCGGCCGTGACCGAAGACAGGACTCATTCCTTCTCTCCCTTGAGCAGCGTGACCTCGCCGGAGACGGTGACGGCCGACAGCGAGGCCATGCCGCCGCCCAGCCGTCCCGAGAGCGCCCTCGTGCCGGGGCCGCTCGTGGTGGCCAGCCCGTTGAACGTGCTGACGAGCCTGCCCGAGGTGGACCTGACGTTGACGTCGGTGTCGACGTTCTCGGGCAGCCTGACCAGGATGTCGCCGGACACGCTGTTGAACGTCACGTGTCCGGTCGGCCGCAGCGACAGGTCGGCCGTGATGCGGCCCGAGACCGTGTTCGCCTTGAGGCGGTGTGGCGTGCCGTCGGCCACGGTGAGGTCGCCGGAGACGCTGATGAACGACAAGTCGCCGTCCATCGCCCGGCTCTCGACGGCCCCGGAGACGGTGTTGGCGACCACGTCACCGCTGACGCCGTCGAGGACGATCTCGCCGGAGACGGTCTTGACCTGCGTCACCCGCTCGAACCCGGCCACCACGGCCGGGGCGGTCACCACGCCCGCCTTGACCCGGCAGCCCTTGGGGACGGCGATGGACAACACCGTGTGGCGGCGGTCGCGCCGGAGCCAGCCGAGCAGGCCGTCCCAGGTGAGGTCGCGGTAGGCGACGGTGAGCGATCTGGTGTGCTCGTCGTAGGTGACCACGAGCGGTGAGGCCGACTCGATCTCGGCGACCTCCAGGGTGGGTGTGCCGTCGCTGGCCAGGACGTCCAGGCGGCCGGCGACGATGCGTACGTCGAGCGAGTCCACTTCGCCGAAGGCCAGTTGTCCGGGCTCATCGATCGTCCACTGCGGCATGCTCCCCCGCCTCTCTCTGGCGACACGTATCTACGAGAATCACGATATGTCGCGTTCGCCGAAAACTCAAGATGTATCGCGTTTAGAAAGCGGGCGATTCATCGGGAACGGCCGAGGGCGGCGGCCCGCTGCCCTCAGTCGTCCTCGTCGTCGTCGAGACGCGCCAGCCAGGTCGCCAGCCGCTCGACCGGGGTCTCGAACTCCGGGTTGAGGTCGACGAACTCACGCAGCCGCTCGCCCAGCCACAACAGGCTGACCTCCTCCTCGCCGCGCCGCTCGACCAGCTCCTCGATCCCCCGATCGGTGAAGTACATCGCTCTCCATTCGTTCCCGAGGCACCTTGAGGCACCTTGAGGCACCGTGGGGCGCCCTTGGGGCGCCGAGCCTGCCTGAAAGAGGCGAGCCCCCGGCCGCGAAGGGCAGGGGGCTCGCCGGGCGGGGCGCTCAGCCGAAGATCTGGTGAAGGATCTCCTCGAGCTCCCTGTCGTGCGCGTTGTGCGACCCGGTCGCCGGAGAGCTGTTGGGCGTGCGCGACACGCGCCGCAGCGCCCGGCCGCCCAGCGACTGCGGCTCTTCGGCCAGCTTGAGCGTCAGGTAGGGCCACGGACCCATGTTGGTCGGCTCGTCCTGCGCCCACACCAGCTCGACCTGCGCGCCGTAGCGGGCCAGCTCGGTGGCCAGCTCTTCCGTCGGGAACGGGTAGAGCCGCTCCAGCCGGACGAGCGCGACGTCGTCGCGACCGCTCTTCTCGCGCTGCGCCGCCAGCTCGTAGTAGAGCTTGCCGGAGCAGAGCACGACCCTGGTGACCTTGCCCGGGTCGACGGTCGTGTCACCGAGGACCGGCTGGAAGGTGCCCGAGCTGAACTCGGCCGCCTTCGACGTGGCCGCCTTGTGACGCAGCAGCCACTTCGGCGTGAAGACCACCATCGGCTTGTGCCGCTCGGACTCCACCTGCCAGCGCAGCAGGTGGAAGTAGTTGGCCGGCGTGGTGGGCTGCGCGACCGTCATGTTGTCGAGCGCGCAGACCTGCAGGAACCGTTCGATGCGGGCCGAGGAGTGGTCGGGGCCCTGGCCCTCGAAGCCGTGCGGCAGCAGCAGCACGACCGAGGACTTCTGGCCCCACTTCTGCTCGCCGGACGAGATGAACTCGTCGATGATCGTCTGGGCGCCGTTGACGAAGTCGCCGAACTGCGCCTCCCAGCAGACCAGGGCGTCGGGGCGGACCACGCTGTAGCCGTACTCGAAGCCGAGCGCCGCGAACTCGCTGAGCAGCGAGTCGTAGACGTAGAACTTCGTGGTGCCCTGGTTGAAGCTCTTGAGCGGCGTGTGGTCGGCGCCGGTCATCCGGTCGACCAGGACGGCGTGCCGCTGGGTGAACGTGCCGCGGCGCGAGTCCTGCCCGACCAGGCGCACCGGGTGGCCGTCGAGCAGCAGCGAGCCGAACGCCAGCGTCTCGCCCATCGCCCAGTCGATCGTGTCCTGCTCGACCATCTGGCCGCGGCGCTGCAGCACCGGTGCCAGGCGCGGGTGCGGCGTGAAGCCCTCGGGCAGGCTGAGCTGGGTGTCGACGATGCGCTTGAGCGTCTCGTCGCTGATCGCGGTCGGCGTGTCGTCGTGGGACCACTTGACGACCTCGGTCGGCGGCACCCGCATGGCGGCCGCCTCCTTGGGCTTCTTCGCCGCCTCGCGGGTCTCGGTGAACGCCTGCTCCAGCTTCGCCTGGTAGTCGCGCAGCGCCTGCTCGGCCTCCTCGACCGTGATGTCGCCCCGGCCGATCAGCGCCTCGGTGTAGAGCTTGCGGGTCGAGCGCTTGGCGTCGATGAGGTCGTACATCAGCGGCTGGGTGAAGGCCGGGTTGTCGCCCTCGTTGTGGCCGCGGCGGCGGTAGCAGATGAGGTCGATGACGACGTCCTTGCGGAACGCCTGGCGGTACTCGTAGGCCAGTTGGCCCACGCGGACCACGGCCTCGGGGTCGTCGCCGTTGACGTGGAAGATCGGGGCCTGGATCATCCGCGCCACGTCGGTCGCGTAGACCGAGGAGCGGGACGAGGCGGGCGAGGTCGTGAAGCCGACCTGGTTGTTGACCACCACGTGCACGGTGCCGCCGGTGCGGTAGCCGCGAAGCTGCGACAGGTTGAGCGTCTCGGCCACGACGCCCTGGCCGGCGAAGGCCGCGTCACCGTGGACGAGCACGGGCAGGACGGTGAAGCCCTCCTCGCCGCGCTCCAGGAGGTCCTGCTTGGCGCGGACGACGCCCTCCAGCACCGGGTCGACCGCCTCCAGGTGGGAGGGGTTGGCGACCACGGACGCGGTGATGTTCGTGCCGCTCGGCGCGGTGAACTGGCCGCTCGCGCCCAGGTGGTACTTCACGTCGCCGGAGCCGTGGGCGGTGCGCGGGTCGATGTTGCCCTCGAACTCGCCGAAGATCTGCGCGTAGGACTTGCCCACGATGTTGGCCAGCACGTTGAGCCGGCCGCGGTGGGCCATGCCGATGACGACCTCGTCGAGACCCTCGTCGGCGGCGTCGCTGATGACCGAGTCGAGCAGCGGGATCAGGGACTCGCCGCCCTCCAGCGAGAAGCGCTTCTGGCCGACGAACTTCGTCTGCAGGAACGTCTCGAACGCCTCGGCGGTGTTGAGCCGCGACAGGATGTTGAGCTGCTCGGCGCGCTCGGGCGAGGCGTGCGCCTTCTCCACCCGCTCCTGGATCCAGGCCCGCTCCTCGGGGTTCTGGATGTGCATGTACTCGATGCCGACGGTGCGGCAGTAGGAGTCGCGCAGCACGCCCAGGATGTCGCGCAGCTTCATCAGCGGCTTGCCGCCGAATCCGCCGGTGGCGAACTCGCGCTCCAGGTCCCACAGCGTCAGGCCGTGCGACTGGATGTCGAGGTCGGGGTGCTTGCGCTGCTTGTACTCCAGCGGGTCGGTCTCGGCCATGAGGTGGCCGCGGACCCGGTAGGCGTGGATCAGCTCGATGACGCGGGCGGACTTGGCCACGTCGTCGTCGTGGGTGGCCGAGATGTCCTGGACCCAGCGGACCGGTTCGTACGGGATGCGCAGGGCTTCGAAGATCTCGTCGTAGAAGCCGTCCTCACCGAGCAGCAGCCGGTGGATCTGGCGCAGGAAGTCGCCCGACTGGGCGCCCTGGATGATGCGGTGGTCGTAGGTGCTGGTCAGCGTCATGACCTTGGAGACGGCCAGGCGCGAGAGCGTGTCGGGGGAGGCCCCCTGGTATTCGGCCGGGTATTCCATCGCACCGACGCCGATGATCGTGCCCTGGCCGGGCATCAGGCGCGGCACGGAGTGCACGGTGCCGATGGTGCCGGGGTTGGTCAGCGAGATCGTGGTGCCGGAGAAGTCGTCGACGCCGAGCTTGCCGGCCCGCGCCTTGCGCACGACGTCTTCGTAGGCCATCCAGAACTGCCGGAAGTCCATCGCCTCCGCGCCCTTGATCGAGGGCACGAGGAGCTGGCGCTCGCCGTTGCTCTTCTGGACGTCGATCGCCAGGCCCAAGCCCACGTGCTCGGGCTTGACCAGGGTCGGCTTGCCGTCGATCTCCGCGTAGGAGTGATTCATGTCCGGCATGGCCTTCAGGGCCTTGACGATCGCGAAGCCGATCAGGTGGGTGAAGGAGACCTTCCCGCCACGACCCCGCTTGAGGTGATTGTTGATCACGATGCGGTTGTCGATCAGCAGCTTGGCCGGGATGGCCCGGACGCTGGTCGCCGTCGGGACCGTCAGTGACAGCTCCATGTTGGCGGCCGTGCGGGCCGCCGCGCCACGAAGCTTGATCTCCTCGGCGTCCTTGGGGACCGGGGTGGCAGGCTGCTTCGGCTTCTCGGCCACGGCCGGCGCCTTCGGCGCGGCCTTGGGAGCGGCCTGGGGTGCCTGGGGAGGTGCGGGGGCGGTCACAGTGCCGTTCGCAGCCTCCCTGACCGGGGCACGGCCCGGTCCGTAGTCAGGGTTGTAGTCAGCGAAGAAGTTCCACCATGCCTTGTCGACAGACTCGGGATCCTGGAGGTACTTCTGGTACAGCTCGTCGACAAGCCACTCGTTCTGACCAAAGCTTGCCAGCGGGTTTGTCCGCGACGACTCAGACGACACGGCGGAAATCGCCCTCTTCCGCAGATCGGCGTTGATGTTAGAGAACCTGTCCAAGGCTACTCGCCCGGACCGGCAGCGCGCGCCGAAGAGCCCGTGCCGCCTCGAACGATCCTCTCAGGACCGCGCAAAGAGGTCACGCCCCCCTCGTCAATCCGGGTGGTGCGGCAATTATTACTCTTTGGTATCAACGCCGCGACGAGAGGTTTATTTCCCGTTGGACAACAATCTGCTGGTGATCTGTACCTCGGGGGACATCTCGGACAGCAGGTCCGCAAGCTCCTCGCCCGCCTCCTTCAGCTCCTCCAGCGACATGGGCTCCAGGCGTTCGAGCAGGAAGAGCGCGTTGGCGGTCGTCTCGGTGAGCCGGGTGCGCACTCCCTGACGCCAGTTCCACCTGCGGCAGGTGACGCCGGCGTCGTCGCGCCAGATCACCTCGCCCGGCTCGGGCCGCCCGAGTGCCTCCTCCGACTCCTCCTCGCCGCTCGCCCGCACCAGCCGCGCCGCGCCGACGTAGTGGTCGAGGTCTTCGCCGCCGATGGGCAGCGCGTGCTTGACGCTGACCGAGTTGTACGCGTCGACGGCCCGGTTGATCTCGGGCAGCGGCATGCGCCGGGTGAGCGCGTCGACCGAGGGCCTGGTGCGCTGCGGTTTGGCCCCGAACGCCCGGTAGGCGTCCTTCCACGCATCGATCTTGCCGGTCTGCACCTCCAGCGCCGACGCCTGCTCCAGCCAGCCCCTGGACCGGTCGTCGGTCGGCCCGTTGCGCAGGCCGCGCGCGGTCATGAGGAGCACCGCGAAGTCGGGTCGCAGTGCGAAGACGGAGTCGTCCACCCAGATGTCGTCGAGCATCCCCACAGTCTAGGAGCGGAGAAACCACAAAAATCTCTTTGCAAAATTGTCTTTGTGGTTTACCTTCGAGGCATGGAGGAGCGCTACAAGATCACTGATCCGCAGGTGCTCAAGGCGGTCACCCACCCGTTGCGCATCCGGCTGCTCGGCCTGCTCCGCAGCGACGGCCCGGCCACCGCCAGCGAGCTGGGCCGCAAGGTCGGCGAGAGCTCCGGCTCGACCAGCTACCACCTGCGCGAGCTGTTCAAATACGGCTTCATCGAGGAGGACGACGACCGGCGCGACGCCCGCGAGCGCCGCTGGCGGGCCCGCCACCGCTACACCTCGTGGAACAGCCGCGAGCTGTACGGCACGCCCGAGGGCCGCGAGGCGGTCAGGCTGCTGCGGCTGCGCCAGGCCGAGACGCTCGCGCGGGTCGTCCAGGAGTTCGACGAGGACGACTGGTCCCCGGAATGGGTGGAGGTGGCGGGGATGAACGACCACTTCGTGGAGTTGCCGCCGGCCGCGCTGGCGGAGTTCATGACGCGTGCGGACGAGCTGTTGAACGAGCTGGTGGCGCGCTACGAGGGGGAGCCCGGCGCGCCGCAGGTGCACATCTGGGTGGGGGGCTACCCCAAGGCGCGGAGGGAGGAGCCGTGACCGCGCGTTCGGCTTTACGGCGCTACATGCTCGTCAGCTTCCTGACCTGGCTGCCTCCTGGGCTGATGATGGCCTCCATGGTGCTGCTCATGAGCGAGCGGGGGCTCAGCCTGGCCCAGGTCGGGTTGACGGTGACGGTGTTCTCGGTCGTGACCGTGAGCCTCGAACTGCCCACGGGCGGGCTGGCCGACGTGGTGGGGCGCCGCGTGGTGCTGGCCGCCTCGGCCGCGTTCACCGTGGCGGGGCTGGCGCTGATGAGCGTGTCGACCACGTTCTGGATGTTCCTGGTGAGCGGCGTGTTCAAGGGCGTGGCCAGGGCGCTGTCCAGCGGCCCCGCCACCTCCTGGTACGTCGACACCCTGCACGGCATCGAGGGCCCCGGCGCCGATCTCAAGCCCGGACTGGCCAGGGGCGGCGCGATGGAGTCGGTGGCCCTGTGCCTGGGCGTGCTGGCGGGCGGCGTCCTGCCGCTGCTGGCGCCGCCCTCGCTGATCTTCCCGCTGGCGGCGCCGCCCCTGGCGGGCGCGGCGGCGGCGATGGTGCTGCTGGTCGTGGTGGTCTTCGCGCTGCCCGAGCCCGCGCACGGGCGCCGGTCGCTGGCGAGCGTGCTGCGCGAGGTGCCCGCGACGGTGATCGGCGGCGTCCGGCTGGCCGTGCGCGGCGGCGTGCTGCGCCGGCTCATGGCGG
>NZ_BAAAZP010000219.1:0-43973 GCF_039536965.1 Nonomuraea antimicrobica
CGCCGCGCGCCCGGCGCCGCGGCCGCACGGCGTTGATCGCGGCCGCGGCCGTCGTCGTGTCCCTGCTCACCGTCGGCGCCCAGAGCTACGACGGCTACCTGTTCTACGAGAAGACCACCGAGAAGGAGACCAGGGAGATCGTCGTCCCGTTCGGCCAGGCGGGGAAGACCAGCTACAACATCGAGTTCACGGCCGCCATCAGCCACACCGAGGCCCCCGAGGACACCGTGTACGGCTCCGACGGGACCTGGCTGAAGGTCGACATCACGCGGAAGGTCCTGGACGAGCGCAGCGCCACCATGACCGCAGAGCCCCAGGAGGTACGGCTGGAGGACACCGAGGGGCGCACGTGGGCGGTGCAGCCCCTGCCGGTGGGCGACAGGCCGTTCGACCGGCTCGTGGTGGGCCAGGAGTACACGATCGAAGGGCGGGTCATCGTGCCCAGCCCGGTGGCCGACGAGGTCGAGCTCACGTTCCGGCCGAGCACCTACCGCTCCGACACCCCCACGGAGGACCTCCTCGACCCGGAGGCCGTGAAAAAGCTGGAGAAGAACGTCGACGTGCTGCGGTTCACACGTCGTTGAGCGGCTCTCCGCGCAGGCGGGCGCGGGTGGCCGCGAGGTCGTACGTGGCCGCCAGCAGCGCCGTCGTGAGCACCGTCACGACCATCTCACGCAGGAAGGACAGCGGCGGCCCCTGGAAGGTCCACACCCACTCCTCCTGGGTGCCGATGAGCTGCCGCAGCCAGCGGTCGGCGTACTCGGCGGCCACCGTCACGCCCACGTAGCACAGGCACATCATGCCGAACAGGGGCGCGCCCGCCCTGAACACCACCCGCAGCGAGTTGGCCAGCGGCAGCCAGCGGTCCCGGAAGCCGCCGGTGACCTGGTCGAACGACTTCTGGGTGAGGTCGTGGCTGCCTTCGAGGCGATCGACGCCCCTTTCCAGCCTGGTGCCCTTGACGAGCGTGCGGGTCTCGTCGGAGTAGGCGCCGTAGACGAGCATCGCCACGGTGAGCCAGGCCAGCGGGACCGTGACCGCGTCGAGGAAGAACGGCCAGACGTCGCCGAACCAGTCCGTGACGGCGTCCCAGACGGGCACGCTCTTCTTGGTCTCGGCCCAGATCTCCTCGGCGCCGCTGACCACGCTGCGGTGCTCCACCCAGTCAGAACGCGCGTTCGCGAGGACCACGGTGGCGTTCAGCCCGTAGAAGACGAACGCGAACTCGGAGAAGGCGGCGCCGAAGCCGAAGAACCCGCCCTTGCCCTTCGCCACGAACTTCGCGAACAGCGCCTTCAGCGCGAACATGGCGGCCATCGCCCCGAGCGACACCCGCCAGTCGAGGTCGACCAGCCCGCGCCCGACGTCGGAGTCCTCGCCGAACCAGGAGGCGCTGGTCAGGTCGTAGAAGTGATGGAAGATGTCCATCTGGTAGACGTCGCGGGCGTCCTCCTTCTGGAACCCCCACGCCAGGTAGAGCACGGCGAAGGCCGGGGCCACCCGGTCGAGGGTACGGAAGAACCGCTCGTCCGCCGCGCCCTCCCCGCTCCTGGCCCGGATCTCCCACAGCGCGCCGCGCAGGGCGTGCAGCATGCCGGTGACCACGGTCAGCGCGGCCAGGATGACGAAGGTGAGCAGCGTCATGACGGCCACGAGCCGGACCTGCCGGAAATCGCCGTACGCCACCTCGGTGGCGGCGTAGAGCAGCACGAAGCGCACCAGCTCACCGGCGGCGAACCAGAGAATCAGCGGCAGAGCGCACCTCTGGAGCAGGCGCAGGGCGTGGAGGGGCAGCGAGTACGGCGACGGCAGCTCCTGAGCCGTCGTGGGCCCAGGTCGCGGGGGCGCCGTCGCACCTGTCGATCCGGACATCGGTGGAATCGTAGCGGTATGCCCCTCGCGACGCAGCAGCAACACCCGAAGAACGCCACTCTCCGCAGATCGATCATGGACGCACAGCGAACACGACGCACGGGCCCGACCACGCACGAGCCGACCTCGCACGAGCCGACCTCGCACGAGCCGACCTCGCACAGGCCGACCCGTGCGGGCCCGACCCCGTGCAGGCCCGACCCGTGCGGGCGACGCCGCCGCGCCACCCGACCGAGCCTCCGTGCCCCCGGAGAGCTACCCGGCCTGTTCGGGGGAGCTACCCGGCCTGTTCGTAGGCCGGGCGGCAGGTGCGGCAGGGGCGGTAGCCGGCCGCCCTGGCCTGGGCGAGGTCGCGGAAGCCGTGCCGGTGGGCGGGCGTGATGCGGCGGGCGTTGTGGCACGTCGGGAAGCACACCACCCCCGTCGTGTCGCTGGCCAGGTAGAACACCCGCCGCCCGGCCAGCTCCCGCACCCGGTCCAGGTCGACGCCCTCGGCCAGCAGCAGCCGCTCCTTGGCCGACGGGCCGAACACATAGTCGCCCGGCACGCCGTCCGAGCGCGTGACCCGGTGGCAGGGGATGAGCAGCGGCACGGGGTTGCGGGCCAGGGCCGTGCCGACCGCGCGTACGGCCTTGGGACGGCCCACGCGGGCCGCGATCCACGAGTACGGCCGCACCTCGCCCCTCGGGATCGTCCGCACCACCTCCAGCACCTCGCGCTGGAAGCCGCTCGCCCCGCGCAGGTCCAGCCGGACCCCCGACAGGCGGCCCGTACGCAGGGCGGGCAGCAGACCGGCGGGCGGCCGGACGGCGGGCAGCAGCGGACGGGCGAAGCGCTTCCTGAACGTCTCGGCGAAGCCCTCCCCCTCGTGCACGTACGCCACGCCCTGGTCGGTGAACGCGACGGACAGCTCCCCGAGCGGGCTCGGCACGCGTACCCAGTGGGCCGCGATCCGGTCGAGAAGGCCGTCCGGCGGCTCTGCGGCCAGTGCCGCGAGTGCGGTGAGCAGTGGATCGTGGGTCATCGGGCACCTCCCAGTGCGCGTAGGCGCCGCAGCCCTCTGGACACGTGCGACTTGACCGTACCCTGGGGGATCTTCAGCACCGTGGCGATCTCGCTGACCGGCAGGTCCACGACGTGCCTGAGCACGACCGCGGCCCGCTGCTCCTCCGGCAGCAGGCCGAGCAGCTCGGCCAGCTCGTCGCCGGTCTCGTGGCGCACCGCCGCCTCCTCCACGTCCTCTCCGGGATCGACGGTGTCGACCGGCTCGTCCCACAGGTCGGGCGGGGGTTTGCGGGACCTGGTGCGCGCGCAGTTTCGCCAGATGTTCATGAGGATCGTCATGAGCCACGCGCGCGGCTGGAGCGCGGCGACGCGGTCGCGCTCATATCCGGCCAGCGCCCGGTACGCCCGCAGGAACGCCTCCGCGGTGAGGTCCTCGGCGTCGGCCCAGCGCCCGCTCAGCCGCAGCGCGGTCGAGAAGACCAGGCCCCGGTAGGCGCCGTACAGCTCGGCGAAGCCCTCGTCGAGGTCGTCGAGTAGCGCCTTGCGCACCGGCTCGGGGCAGTCGGATTCGCTCACGTCCACTACAACACCGCCGGGTCCCGGCCCGTTGCACCCCGCCCCACCACACCCCGCTCCACCGGAGCCTGCCCCACCACACTCCGGTCCACCGCGCCCCGCTCCACCACACCCCGCCCCACTGGACCCCGGTCCATCGCGCCCCGGCCGGTGGCACGCGAGAGGCCCGCGTCCGTGGCGGACGCGGGCCTCAGGCGCGTTTCAGCGGTCAGACGGCCACCGCGAGCTGGGCGACCTCGCCCAGCCTTGCCTCGACGCGCACGTCCCTGGTGACGCCGCCGCCCGCGATGATGCGGACGGTCCAGTCGCCGGGCGCGGCGAAGAACCGGAAGACCCCGTCGTCGGAAACCACGACCTCGCCGGTGAACTCACCGGACTTGTCGAGCAGCCGCGCGTAGGCGGTGCCCGTGCCGGTCACGACGCCCTGGATCACGGCCTGGTTGGACAGATCGATCCCGGCGGGCAGCGTCGCGGTCTGCTCCGGCGCTCCGCATCCCTGTGCCGCGGTGCTCATCAGCGGGCCTCCCCCAACTCGATCGGCACGCCCACGAGCGAGCCGTACTCGGTCCACGAACCGTCGTAGTTCTTCACGTTGGCCTGCTCGAGCAGCTCGTGCAGCACGAACCAGGTGTGCGCCGAGCGCTCGCCGATGCGGCAGTAGGCGATGGTGTCCTTGCCGAAGTCGACCCCGGCGTCCTGGTAGAGGACGCGCAGATCGTCGTCGGACTTGAAGGTGCCGTCGTCGTTGGCGGCCTTGGACCACGGGATGTTGCGGGCCGTGGGCACGTGGCCGCCGCGCTGGGCCTGCTCCTGCGGGAGGTGGGCCGGGGCCAGCAGCTTGCCGGTGAACTCGTCGGGTGAGCGCACGTCGACCAGGTTGAGCTTGCCGATCGCCGAGACGACGTCGTCGCGGAAGGCGCGGATGGCGGAGTCCTGCTCCTGGGCGACGTATTGGGTCTTGGCCCGCTCGGCCACCTCGCGCACCAGCTCGCGGGAGTCGAGCTCCCACTTCTTGCGCCCGCCGTCGAGCAGCTTCACGTCGGAGTGGCCGTAGAGCTTGAAGTACCAGTAGGCGTAGGCGGCGAACCAGTTGTTGTTTCCGCCGTAGAGCACGACGGTGTCGTCGTTGGAGATGCCCCGGTCGGACAGCAGGGCCTCGAAACCGGTCTTGTCCACGAAGTCGCGGCGCACCGGGTCCTGCAGGTCCTGGCGCCAGTCGACCTTGACGGCGCCACGGATGTGGCCCTTGTCATAGGCGCTGACGTCCTCGTCGACCTCCACGAGGACGACTCCGGGGGTGTCGAGGTTGGCTTCGACCCAGTCGGCGTCCACCAGGGCGGCGGAGCGGCTCATTTGGATACCTCCATGTTGGCGGCGGGCAGTAGTCGGCGGATGAGCAGGTACATCTCGCAGCCAAGGCAGAATCCAAAGGCTGCGTTGAGGAAGGCGGCGAGGAGAGCCGCGGCCGTGGCCGCGAGGGCCAGCGGCGTGATCCCGGTGGAGTACCCGACCAGGCCCGCGACCGCGAAGACCAACCCGACCGCCTGGGCGAAGCGCGGTGGGCGGGCGTCCTCGGTCTCCTTCGGGACGCTTCGGACGAGCACCTTGAAAAGCATCGGGTACGGCGAGCGCCAGACTGCTCCGAGGGCGAAGACCACCGCCTGGGCGGCGAGCAGCCAGAGACTCCCCGTCACCAGAACGGAGGCGAGGACAAGAGTGGTGACGGCCGCGCCGAAACGCAGCGCTCTAGGATCGGCACGCATCGCGGGATGCTCCTGAAGGGTCGATTTGGGGCGGATCGGATGTCCGCGCGAGATCGTCCTCAGGCAGCGCGACAGAGCGCGGTGGCGACGCGGCAGAAATCAACCGCGCGCCGCTTCGTGAGCAGCTCTGTCGACGGGTTCATGGCGATGACACTACTCGGCGTCTCGTCATCTGTCACATCTCGTCCGGTTGGTGAGACAACTTGTGAGACGGCTCACACTCACGCCTCCGGTACGGCCTCCGCCAGCGCCGCCAGGACCTCGCCCTTCCTGGGCTGGCCGGCGGCCTTCTTGACCACGGCGCCCGCCGGGTCGAGCACCAGAACGGTGGGCGTGCGGGTGATGTCGAGCCGCCGTACGAGATCGAGCCTCGACTCGGCGTCGATCTCGATGTGCCGCACCCCCGGCACGACCGCGCTCACGTCGGCCAGGATCCGCCGGGTGGCCCGGCACGGCTGGCAGAACGCGGTCGAGAACTGCACCAGCGTGGCCCGTTCCCCGAGCCCCTGCCCGAGGTCGGCCTCGGACAGCCGGTCACCGTCCGTGTCGCGTACGCGTCCGTCGCGGCGCAGCCGGATCACCCCGATCACCGTGCCCAGCACCAGCGTCGCCAGCACCACCCAGAATCCCGTCATCGTCAGATGCAACCGAGCGGGCCCGCGATTACTTCCGCGCGTCCTCCGGCACCGGGACGTTGACGAGCAGCCTGCCCGTCTGGTCGACGACCTCGAACCTGACGATCTCCCGCAGGGCCAACGTCGTGTCCTGCCGGAAGACCGTGTTGTCCTGGTACGACTGGCGGCTGACGACCCACGTCGGCGTCTCCTCGCGCCGCCCGTCCGCGGCGACCACGACCAGGCGGCAGACGGTGCCCACCGGCACGCCGCCGACCTGTACGCCCAGCTCCGTACCGGTGTCGGAGGGCAGGGCCAGCACCGTGGCGCGGTACTGTTCCGCCTTGTTCACGCCGGGGAACTCGCGGCCCTCGCCGGGCTGCCGCGTGGCCGCGGTGTCGGCCTGCCCTTCGGCCTTCTCCGCGGGCTCCTCGTCGGCCTTGTCGGCGGTCTGCGACCGCGACGCGGGGCTCTTCGACGGCTGCGACCGCGCTTCGGGACTCCGCGAGGGCTCTTCGCTGCTCAGCGGGGCCACCAGCGCGGAGCCCTGGTCCTGCTGCGCCCTCGACTCAGGGTTCGCCGACTGGGCCACCGCGGGGGCCTGCGCCGAACTCGACGTCTCCATGACCGACCTCGCCTGGATCGCCGTCCACACCGTGCCGCCCACCACCAGCACCGCCGCCGAGGCGGCCACGGCCATCAGGATCCGGCCGCGTCTGGCCCGCTTGACGCGGTCGTTCAGCAGCCGGTCGAGCACTCGGCGCGGAGGGCTGGCCACCAGCTCGACGTCGCGTTCCGACACCTTGCCCAGGAACGAGCCGACGCCCTCCAGCTCGACCAGCTCGGCGCCGCACGCCTCGCACGTCGCCAGATGGTGGTCGACCTCCAGCGCCTCCTCCGGGTCGAGCGCGCCCAGGGCGTGCGCGCCCAGCGCGATCCGGACCTCCTCGCACGTCATCACGGTGCCAGCCCCCGTTCTTCGAGCGCCAGTTTGAGAGCGCGCAACGCGTAGTACGTACGGGACTTGACCGTGCCCGCCGGAATGCCCAGCGTCGCCGACGCCTCCTTCACTGATCGCCCCCGGTAGTAGACCTCCAGCAGCACCTCGCGGTGCTCCGGTCGCAGAGCGGCCAGCGCCTCGGCGACCGCCCACGACTCGACCGCCCGCTCCAGCTCGTCGTCGGCCGGCAGGACCGCCAGCGCCTCGTCGCCGGTCTCCTGCGGCCTGGCCTTCTTGGCCCGATGCTGGTCGACGACGAGATTACGGGCCACGGTGAACAGCCACGCGCGGACGGGCCGACCGGCCAGGGCGTCGGGATGCCGCCAGGCCCGCAACAGGGTCTCCTGGACGACGTCCTCGGCCCGGCCGGAGTCGCCGGTCAGCCGCAGCACGTAGCCGTAGAGGGGCCCGGCGTGCTCGTCGAAGAGGGTTCTCACCAGTTCCTCGTCAGCGGTGTCCGCCGCGCTCACAGGCCCGGCTCCGTCGGGCCCGCGAGCGCCGTGCCGCGGCTCCGGTCGGCTCGCTCGCTCTGCTCGCTCACGCCCCTCATCACGTACGCCGGGACGCAGCGGTTCAACCTCATCCACGAATCGGCACGTCAGACGCTTCGGCCGAGATCTCCAGCCCTTCGGCCACGCTTCGCACCTTGGTCACCTTCACGTCGAAGGGCAGGTCCCCCTTGAACGGGATCGTGTACGAGAGCAGCCCGGCGACCTGGTCGGGCACGCCCTCGATCTTCTCCGCGGTGACCCTGATGCCGCCGTCGGCGACCTCGACCCGCAGCTCGGCGTCGAACTTGACCTTGCTCGCCCCCACCGCCACCTCGCCCGACGCCGTGAGCCGCTCCCCGTTGCCGCCGATCTTCACGCCGCTCGGCGCGAACTTGTCGATGGTGGCCCGGGTGAGCGTGCCGCTGACGGTCACCCGGCCGGCCCGGACGTCGGGCCGGTTCTGGATGATGTCGGCCAGGGGCGCCGTCACGTCGTAGGCGGCGCCACGCAGGTTGTTGATCGGCACTCCCCCGTAGGAGAACGTGCCGAGGTCGAACCGCACCTCGGGATAGTGGCCGGAGAGGGCCTGGGTGAGGAAGGGGATGCCCTCGATGGTCACGGTCGGAGGGTCGGAGAGGTCCGCGGCGGCCGCGATCCTGTTGCCCAGGTCCTTCTCGACGCCGGCCACGGCCACCCGATCGACGGCGACAAGGAGAACGACGAGCACGATCAGGAAAACGATCAGCTTGCGCATGGGGCTCCCTGTCTTCGAGCGGGGGTCAAGAGCCTACCGACTGACATCCCCCATTCCCCCGCAAAGCACCCGCTCACTCGCCGCCGATCCCTCGCCACGTCACCTGCCACGTCACCTGCCACGTCGCCCGCCCGCCGATCCGCTCGCCCGCCGCTCGCCCGCCTGCTCATCCGCCCGCGAACGGAGGCAGCACCTCCACGGTCGAGCCGTCGCCGAGCAGCACGTCGTCATGGGACCGCTTCCCGACCGGGGAGCCGTCGACGAGGAACGAGCAGCGCCGCACAATCTGTGCCAGATCTGCACGATTTTGTGTGATTTTGGTCATGAGTTCACCAAGAGTGACCGCTTCGAAGGGCTCTTCAGCGACTCCGGCCGCTTCCTTCGCCGCTGCCCAATAACGTACTTTTCCCGTGGCCATGCCTGCCTCACAATCGGTTTCTGCTCTATTGTGCGACGCCCTTAACAAGGTTGTTTCAGGAGACGCGCTGTTCACCTGCGGGACTCCCAATGGACGCGACTTACTCGTGGGATATCCTCACCTACAGGACCTGGGCGACGTAGCCTCCGGGTCCTTGCGTGTTTGAGGAGGCCGTAATGAGCAACCTGCTCCTGCTGACCAACGCCCTCGAGCCGTCATCCGAGGTGCTACCGGCGCTGGGGTTGCTGCTGCACTCGATCCGCGTCGCGCCGGCGGAGGCGTCCGCCCTCATCGACACCCCGCCCGCCGACGCGGTCCTCGTCGACGCGCGCAAGGAGCTCGTGCAGGCCAAGAGCCTGTGCCGGCTGATCCGCACCACGGGCGTCGACTGCCCGCTGCTGGTCGTCGTGACCGAGGGCGGGCTGGCCGCGATGACCGCCGAGTGGGGCGTCGACGACGTGCTGCTCGACAGCGCGGGCCCGGCCGAGGTGGAGGCGCGGCTGCGCATGGCCACGGGCCGCATCTCGCAGACCGGCGCCGAAGACGCGCCCGACGAGATCCGCAGCGGCGACCTGGCGATCGACGAGGCCACCTACACGGCACGGCTGCGCGGCCGGGTGCTCGACCTCACGTTCAAGGAGTTCGAGCTGCTCAAATACCTCGCCCAGCACCCCGGCCGGGTCTTCACCCGCGCCCAGTTGCTGCAGGAGGTCTGGGGCTACGACTACTTCGGCGGCACCAGGACGGTCGACGTCCACGTCCGCCGCCTGCGCGCCAAGCTCGGCACCGAGAACGAATCCCTGATCGGGACGGTCCGTAACGTCGGCTACCGCTTCGTCCCCGACCGGGCCGACACCGCCAACGTCTGAGGCGCATTGACAGCGGGGTTCCTCCTGAAGTGCACTGTGGTGACAGGTCGTCGCACAGGCTGTATCGCGCCTGTCATGCCGGGACACCGCCGTCCTAGAGGGGTGGCGTCGGGGTGGGTCCGTTCAGGTCGCTGGTCGACGAGGGCGCCCGCCCGCGTGTCTACCGGCGCAACGAGACGATCTGCTCACCGCTCAGGCCCGCGCACAGCGTCTACCTGATCGACTACGGCTACGCCCGCGAGCACACCCCGGCCGGCGAGCGCGAGGCCGTGCACGACCTGCGGGGCGAGGGCGACCTCGTCGGCGAGCTGGCGTTCTGGAGCCCCGCCGACCGCGTCAAGGTCGACGCGCTGACCGAGGTGCGCGTCTGGCCCATCGACCTGCGGCGCTTACGCGAGCACGCCGCCTCCTCCGCGACTGTGGCGACGGCGCTGGTGCAGGAGCTGTTCGCCAGGAACATGGCCGCCCGCAGGCACGAGGCGCTGGCCCGCGCGCCCGTGGCCGCCCGGCTGGCGGTCTGGCTGCTGCACCTGGACGAACGGTACGGGCTGGCCGCCGAGTCGGCCCCGCCGCTGTCCATGGAGACGCTGGCCGACCTCGTGGGCAGCTCGCCGGATGTGGTGCAGCGGCAGCTCACCCAGTGGGTGCACCGGGGCTGGCTGGTCCGGCCCGGATACCGGCGGATGCGGATCGCCGACCCGTCCGCGCTGCGCGGCGTGGCGGGGAGCTGGGAGCACCTGTCGGCTCCGTGGCGGGGACGGGTGACGCCGTTCCTGATCCGGCCGGGCGGACCGGCCGAGCCGCTGCCCGTGGGCGAGGTGCCCAAGCCGCGCCAGCTCCCCGCCGACATCCCCGACTTCACCGGCCGGCAGCAGAGCCTCGACCTGCTCACCGCCTGGCTGGAACGCCCCCGCCGGACCAACACCATGGTCGTGCAGGGGCTGCCGGGCATCGGCAAGACCGCCCTGGTGACGCACTGGGGGCACCTGCACGCCGACCGGTTCCCCGACGGGCAGATCGTCATCGACCTGCGGGGCCAGTCGCCGAGCCAGCCGCCGATGAGCGCCACGGAGGCGCTCGGGCAGATCCTGCGCTCGCTCGGCATCGGCGAGCACATGCCGGCCGCCGACGAGGCCGAGCTGATGCTGCTCTACCGCAGCAGGATCGCCGGGCGCAGGCTGCTGCTCATCCTCGACAACGCCGCCGACCCGTCCCAGGTACGGGCCCTGCTGCCCGGCGGCAAGGACTGCGTGGTGCTGGTGACCAGCAGGACGCGGATGGCCCCGCTGCGCGCCACCGGGCACTCCGACCTCATGGACCTGCTGGTGCTGGACCCGGGCAACGCGGTGGCGCTGCTGGTGGCGGTGCTCGGGGAGGGCTCGCCGCGTACGGCCGACCGGGACGCGCTGGCCGAGCTGGCGCGGGTGTGCTCGTACCATCCGTTCGCGTTGCGGATCTCGGCCGCCAAACTGGCCGAGAACCCCGGGCTCAGCGTGCAGCGGCGGGTGGAGGAACTGCGCAGGCCCGATCTGCTGCTGGTGGGCGATCCGGAGGAGGCGTTCAGGTCGGCGCTGGACCTGGCGTACGAGTCGCTGAGCCCGGCGCAGCGGCGGGCGTTCCGGCATGTCGGGCTGCTGCCGACGCGCGACTTCAGCCCCGAGGTGCTGGCCGCCGCGCTCGGCGTGCCGGTGGGCGAGGCGGTGGTCGCGGTGGAGGGGCTGCACCGGGCGTACCTGGTGGAGCCGTTGCCCGGGCCCCGCTACCGGGTGCACGACCTGGTCAAGCGGCTGGCCAGGGAGCTGGGCAGGCACGCGGAGGCGGGCGTGCGCGAGGCCAGGGCGCGGCTGCTCGACCACTACCTGGCCAAGGCGACCGACCCTGAGACGCCGCGCGAGTGGTTCGAGGCGGAGCGGCGGTCGCTGGTCTCGTCCGTACGGCTGGCCGGGGAGAGCGGCGCGCACGGGATGGCCTGGCGACTGGCGGAGGCGGTGTTCGAGCCGTTCCGCCGACTGCGCTACTACGCCAACAACCTGGAGGTCCAGCAGGGCGGCCTGACCTCGGCCATGCAGGTCAGCAACCGGCGGGCCATCGCGCTGATGCGCAGCAACCTCGGCTCGATCCACCGGGACATCGGGCCCTCGACGCTGGCGGCCAGGTTCATCGGCGAGGCGCTGGCGGACTTCGCCGAGCTGGGCGACAGCGTGGGGCGGGCGCGGGCGCTCAACGACCTGGCGGAGGTGCACGGCATCGCGGGCAACAGCGAGGACGCGCTGAGCCACGCCGGTGCCGCCCTGGAGGTCTACAAGGAGATCGGCGACCTGCGCGGGGTGGCGAGCTGCCTGCACACGCTGTCACGGCTGCACGTGTCCCAGGAGCGGTACGAGCTGGCGCTGCACCACGCCGGCCAGGCCCTCGACGTACGGGAGCAGCTCGGCGACCGGCACGGCACCGCCCAGAGCCTGATCATCCTGGCCACCGTGCAGCGCAACCTGGGCGAGCCGAACGCCGCGCTGTCGGAGGGCCTGGAGGCGCTGTCGATCTGCCACGAGCTGGGCGACGAGCACGCCGAGGCCGAGACCCTGCTGTGCCTGGCCGAGATCTACGACCTGCTGCGGCTGCCGTACGACGCCCAGCGGGACGCGGAACGCGCGCTGGCCGGCTACACCGCGACCGGCGACCAGTACGGCTGCGGGCGGGCCCTGTGCGCGCTCGGCCGCATCGCGCGCAACGGCTCCCGCTACGACGAGGCGCTGTCGTACTACGAACAGGCCCTGGCCGTGCAGGTCGAACTCCACCACGAGCAGGGCAAGGCCGAGACCCTCGGGGACATCGGCCTGGTGCACTGGCGGCTGTCGGACTACCTGCGGGCCGACGACTACCTCAACCAGGCGCTGGCCATCGGCCGGGTGATCCGCGACGAGCCGGTCGAGGCCCGCATGCTCAACCGGCTGGCCCGCGTGCGGCGGCGGCAGGGGCTGCCGCAGGTGGCCTTCGTGTACGCGCTCGAAGCGCTCGACATCGTGCAGGGCATGGGGAACCGGCGGGCCGAGGCCGACGTGCAGGAGACGCTGGCGTACACGTACCTGTCGCTGGGGCAGCACCGGCCCGCGCTGCGGGCGGCCAAGGCGGCGCTGGCGATCAGGGAGGAGTTGCGCGACAACCGGGCCAGCGCGCTGCTGTCCATGGCGCAGGCGCTGCACACGGCGGGCCGGTCGGCGGCGGCGCTGGAACCGGCCAGGGAGACGGTGGAGCTGCAGAACGAGAGCGGCACCCGCGACCGCTGGGCGGCGGCGCTGACCACGCTGGCCATGGTGCTGCTCGACCTGGACCGGGCGGACGAGGCCCTGGTGTACGCCCGGCAGGCCAGGGACGTGCACCTGGAGTGCGGGACGCGGCGGGACCTCGGGTGCGCGCTGCGGGCGCTGGGGCTGGTCTCGGCCCGGCTCGGGCACCGGGCCCAGGCGGTCGCCCAGCTCAGGGACGCCGTACGGACGCTCGAAGACGTGGGAGACGTGTTCGAGGCGCAGCAGGCCGCGGCGGAGCTCCGGGATCTTTCCTGAGGACGCGACTTTTCCTGAAATGCCGGACGAAGTCGGTAAACGCCGGAAATTCCGATAAAAGTCGCGAAACCTCGGGGTCGAGGTCGCAGATCTTTTCCTGATCTCTTCGTTAGCTGTTCTCACCGGCTGCTCACAACGGAGGTGATCCGGATGCTCAAGAACCATCTGCGTCGAGACCTTCAATGGCTCAAGCGACAGGCACGCAAGGACCGGCGGATCACCGTCGCAGTGCTCGCCGTGGTGCTGGGCGCGTGGCTCCGCCAGCTCCCGCCCGCCCCGGCCCTCGGGGAGTCACCGGTCCTGACGGCTCTCGCGCTCGGGCTCGTCATCGGGTCGGGTTCGGCCTGGCTGGTGTCGGCGTACTACGTCAGCAGGAGCCTGCGGGTACGGCGCGAGCCCACCGAGGAGCTGCGATGGGTCTCGCGGATCGGCAGGGGGAAGGAGTGGGCGTTCTGCTCGCTCGGCGTGTACGTGGCCTGGCACCTGCTGCGGTTCGTGACGGCGCTGGTGCTGGGCTGAGGGGCCGGCGGCGGGGCGGCACCGTGAAACGGGGCCAGGACGCCGTCCCGCCGTCTCTCATCCCGTGAGGCGGGCCAGCTCCAGGGAGTCCACCCGGATACCGGGGCCCGTGTGGACGAACTGGACGATCTCCGCCGTCTCCAGGTCCACCGGGCCGAAGTCGGCGGCAGCGTGGGCGTCGCACCACTCGACGATCTCCGCGCCGTTCGTCAGCGGGGTGGCGAAGTGCACGAGGCTGACGTACCAGCGGTCGCGGACGCGTCCGTGGTCCAGGTCCCGTACGCCGCGCGACTCCAGCGCGTGGGCGTAGCGCTTGGACAGCGTGCCCAGCGTGTCGTCGACCGGATGCGCCCCCACCAGGACACCGCCTTGGTGAGGGCTCACGCCCGCCAGGTAGACCCGGGCCGGGACCAGGCCCTGTACGGCCTCGGACAGCGCCTCCCCATAGGCGCGGCGCAGCCGGTCGTCCGCCGGGATGCGGGCCCGGTACGACTCCAGGGACCTGAGCGTGAGGTGCAGGCTCCGGCCGCCGTGCACCCAGTGGCCGGGGGCGGGGGCCGTGGCGGCCAGCTCCGTCATGCGCGTCACGGCCGTCCCCTCGGGCCGCAGCACGGCCGCCGCGCCCCAGCGGTCGGACCCCTCCACCATCGGGCTGTCGTGGACGGCCCGGCCGGACAGCAGGGCCTCGCGTCCCCTGGCTCTGAACTCGGCGAAGTCGGACATCCGAGCAGTATGCCATGATCATCCCCGCGCGACGCCAGGTCCGGCCGCCCAGGACCGGTCCGGGGCGGCCCGGCGGCGCGGCTGATAGCGGCGTCCGTAACCGGGTAGCGGCAGGGTGCGAGGGGAGGGGGCGCATGTCCGGGGATCTGATCGTTCCTGACGCCGCTCAGGGCGTGGTGGTGTTCGTGCACGGCAGCGGCAGCAGCCGGCACAGCCCGCGCAACCGTTACGTGGCCGGCGCGCTCAACGAGTCGGGGCTGGGGACGCTGCTGTTCGATCTGCTCACGCCGGAGGAGGAGGGCGATCGGCGTAACGTGTTCGACATCGGGCTGCTGGCGGGGCGGCTGCTGGAGAGTACGGCGTGGGTGCGGGCGCAGCCGGAGGCGGCCGGGCTGCCGATCGGCTACTTCGGCGCCAGCACCGGCGCGGCGGCGGCGCTGTGGGCGGCGGCCGAGCCGGACAACGCGGTCGCCGCGATCGTCTCGCGCGGCGGGCGTCCCGATCTGGCCGGTGACCGCCTGGCCCTGGTACGCGCGCCGACCCTGCTCATCGTGGGCGGACGCGACCCCCTGGTGGTGGAGCTGAACGAGGAGGCGCAGCGGCGGCTGCGCGCCGACAGCCGGATCACGGTGGTGCCAGGGGCCACCCACCTGTTCGAGGAGCCCGGTGCGCTGGAGGCCGTGGCCGGTCACGCCAGAGACTGGTTCGTCACCCATTTCGCGGCATCCCGCAGGCCGACGGGCTGACCACCGCGCCCGCCGCGCCCTGACGGCGCCTGCCGCACCCCCGCACGCTGCCGGGCCAGAATCGGCGAGTGGTCACACCGCCACGGTGGCCAGGGTCCTGCCGTCGAGGGTCTGGACGGTGAAGTGGTTCAGCTCGGACCGGGGCAGGCTGGTGCCGCCGTGCAGCACGAGCGGGTCGGGCGAGCCGGGCACGCCGTACCCCTTCTCCGGCACGCCCCAGCTCGCCACGACCTCCGAGCGGCCGTCGTCGCCGACCGCCATGAGGCGGCACTGCAGCGGGCCCTTGACGCCCTTGAGCTCCAGCGCCACGTGGGTGCCCCAGCCCTTGTCCTCCAGGCCGACGACCCCGGACACGCCAGTGGCCGGGTCGGTGACGGAGTAGGTGCGGCCGGTCATGAGCAGGTCGCGGGCCGGGCCGTGGACGCTGTCGGGATCGGGTTCGGCGGTCATGGAGCCGACCGCGAGGAAGACTCCTGCCGCGACCACGAGGCAGGCGGCGGCGGTCATGAACGTGCGGTGGAAGCGGCGGCGCCGGCGTTCGGTGGCGGCGCGGCGTACGAGGTGGGTCTCGACCTGCGCGGCCGGCGGGCCGGGCAGCAGGTCGTCGGGGTGCACCCCCTTGATCAACTCCCCCATGGCCGCGAACGAGCCCACCTCGGCGGCGCACAGGGCGCAGCCGTCCAGGTGGCGCACGAACGCGGCCCGCTCCTCCGCGTCGAGCAGGCCGAGCGCGTACGCGGCCACGTCCTCGTGGTGTGCCTCCGTCATGGCGCCACCCCCCTGTCATCGTGACGCGCCTCGGTCACGGCGGCGTCACCCCCCTTTCCTCCAGCGCGACGCGTAAGGCGCGCATGGCGTAGTACACGCGGGACTTCACCGTGCCCACGGGCACGCCGATCGTCTCCGCCGCCTCCTGGACGGTGCGGTCCAGGAGGAACGTCTCGGTGAGCACCTGGCGGTGGGCCGGGGAGAGCGACATCATCGCGTCGGTCACGACGATCTCCCTGAGCAGGCGGTCGTCCTCGGCCGCCACGGGCTGGACGTGTTCGGGGAGGTCCTCGACCGGGTCGAGAGGGCGCGCGGACGCGCGGCGGCGGTCGTCGATGACGACGCGGCGCGCGACGGCCGCCAGCCAGGGCATCAGCGAGCCGGATTCGGTCCGCAGGTCGTGGAGGTTGCGCCAGGCACGTACGAGGGTCTCCTGGACGACGTCCTCGGCCCAGCGCCGGTCACCGCCCGTCAGCCTGATCGCGAAGGCCGTCAGGGGGACGCCGTATTCGCGGTAGAGGGCTCGGACCATGGCCTCGTCGGTTACGCGATGATTCACGGGAGGCGGGCTCCTCGCGCTGCGGATATCCTGAAATATCACGCTTGGCAGACTTGATTTGGCGAAAGTTCGGCGAAACTTTCGAAAATCACCTTAGCCAGGCGGCGAGGGCGCGGTCAGGCGGTTTCCCCAGCTCGCCGCGGAGCCAGATTCATCTGGCAAATCGCACCTCCAACCCCAATTGACGGGATTATGCTCACTCGGTTGGCGATCCGCGACCCCACGCCCTTCACCGAGGCCCGCAACCGCACCGGACAGGAACCGGTCAAACAGATCTTGACCGAGGGCCGGTGCGTGCCCACCATCGGTGCATGCGTTTTCCCCGGATCAAACCCGAGCACGCTCCCCACCGCCTCGACGACGGCACCATCCGGCTGGGCGGCGCCATGTACGGCATAGCCTCGGAGATCAGGGACACCGACGGATGGGCCTGGTCGGCCCTGGCCCTCATGGACGGCACCCGGCCCCCCACCGCGATCGCCGCCGAGCTGTGCGCCGCCTTCGCCACCCTGACCCCCGACGACGCCCACGGCATCGTCACGACGCTGCTCTCCTCCGGCCACGTGGAGGACGCCGTCCCAGCGCCCTGCGCCGAGCTGAGCGAACGGGAGCAGGAGCGCTACCGCCGCAACCGGGAGTTCTTCCGCTGGGTGGACCTGACGCCGCGCGAGCACGGCTGGGAGCCCCAGGTACGCCTCAAGTCCGCCCGTGTGCTGGTGCTCGGCCTGGGCGGGACCGGCAGCCACGCGGCCTGGTCGCTGGCCGCCGCCGGGGTGGGCCGGCTGCACCTGGTGGACCCCGACGTCGTCGAGCTGTCGAACCTCAACCGGCAGATCCTCTACACCGAGGCGGACGTCGGCCGGCCCAAGACCGAGGCGGCCCTGGAACGGTTGCGCCGGGTCAACTCCGACATCGAGATCACCGGCGAACAGGCCGCCGTGGACGGGCCCGAGCACTTGGCCCGGCTGGTCGGCGGCTTCCACGCGCTGGCGTTGTGCGCCGACCGTCCGCGCGAGCCGTACGGGATCCAGACCTGGGCGAACCGCGTCTGCGCGGCGGCCGGGATCCCGTGGGTGAGCGGCGGGTACAACGGCCCGCTGGTCAGCGTGGGCGTCTTCGGCCCGGGCGGGCCGTGTTTCGAGTGCGTACGGGCCGGGATCCCGCCGCAGCCCGGCGACGGCTACGCCTGGCCCGGCGTGACCGGAGCCTCGGCCGGGCTGTCGGGGCAACTGGTGGCGCACGACGTGCTGACGCTGGTGACCGGGCTCGCGAGGACGCCGCCCGGCTATTTCCACGGTCTGACATTGCTGGATCCGGACGCGCACGTCTATGCCCGATATCCCGCGAGAAACGAATGTGAAATCTGTTGTTGAGGTGACTTGGATTCGATCATACGATGACGCCACCGTTTCCCCGACCCGACCGGTAAGGAGTGCCATGAGCAACACCCCTGCCCCGGAACCACAGCAGGAGCGAAAGGCGCCGAAGAAGATCACGGTGCGCCGGCTGGACAAGATCGAGACGACTGGCGTACTGAAGCCCAGCCACGGCAACTCCAACTGATCCACGTGCGGGCAGGGCGACCTGCCCGCACCCGGGAGTCTTGATGAGTGATGTCCTGACCCGGCTGCGGTCCGCCCCCGGCACCTCGATGAACGCCGCCGAATACGGCGCCGACTTCGCCCGGGAATTCGAAATCGCGAGTGGCGTCCTCTGGAAGCTCGAACGCGCCCAGGAATTCGACGAGGGCGACCTGCCGAGCTATCGGGCGATGCTCGACGGCGATTGGCGGCGGGCCATGGCGCTGGTCGCGGAGATGCGTCCCGGATTTCGTTCCGACAATCCCGGCCGGATGGACTTCCGGCGGATCAGGGTGGTCGAGGAGCCGCTCACGCGCTACCTGCGCTGGGAGCTGGCGGTGTTGTCGGCGCGCGCCGAGGAGGGCGAGAACAGCAGGGTGGTGCCGGTCTCCGCGCTGCGGCCGTACGAGGGCGGGGGGCCCGCTCCGGAGCTGGTCCTGTTCCATCCCACGCTGCTGTACGAGGTGCTCTACGACCGGGACGGCAGGCACCGCGGCGCACGCCGCATCACCGAGCCGCGCTTCGTGGAGCCGTGCGTCCCGGTGCTGTCCGGGTTGTTCGACCGGGGTGAGGACCTGCGCTCGTACTGGACCAGGATGAGGGCGGGTTGACTGTCACGTTCCACGAGTTGGGCGTCCGCCACGACGGCGACGAGTGGATCGTCGGGCGGGTGGACTCCGGCGACTTCGTGGCCGTGCCCGAGGAGGGGCTGCGGGTCATCCGCCTGCTGCAGGACGGGATGGACCGTGAACAGGCCAGGACCCACCTGCTGGCCGAGACCGGCGCCGACCTCGACGTGGCGGACTTCGTCGCCGACCTCGTGGCGGCCGGGCTGGTGGCCGGGGTCGCGGGCCGTCCGGTGCCGAGCCCGCCGCCGGTACGGCCGAGCCTCCCGTGGTTGCGTCCGCGGCACCTTGGCTGGGCGCTGCATCCCGTGGCGCACCTGGCCCTGCTGGTTCCGATCGCGACGGGGGTCGCCTGCCTGGTCGCGCGGCCGTCGATCTTCCCTGCCTGGGAGGCGGCGCTCTGGACCGACCACACCGCCGTCGTGCTGCTGACCTGGGCGGCCGTCCTGTGGCTGGCGACCGGCCTGCACGAGCTGGGCCACCTGGTCACCGCCCGCGCCGCCGGGGTGCCCGCGCGGATCGCGCTCGGCACGCGCCTGCAGTTCCTGGTGGCCCAGACCGACGTGTCGGGCGTGTGGGTGGCGCCCAGGCGGGTGCGGGTCACCGTCTACCTGTCCGGCACCGTCCTCGACCTGGCCGTCTGCGGTCTGGCGCTGACGTGGGCGTATTTCGCGGGGCCGCATCCGCTCGCCACCTGGGTCGTCCTCATCCAGGTGGTCCGGGTGGCCGCGCAGCTCCTCGTGTTCATGCGTACCGATCTGTACTTCCTCCTACAGGACCTCACCGGCTGCCGCAACCTCTACGGGGACGGGGGCGTTTACCTGCGCGGGCTCCTGCGGGGCAGGCGGGGCACGCTGGCCGGGCTGCCGCCGCGCGAGCGCACGGTGGTGCGCCTCTACGCGGCGCTCCAGAGCACGGGCACGCTCGCCTGCCTGGCCTTCGCCGTCCTCGTCACCCTGCCGCTGGTGCTCACCGTGCTGCTGCAGTCGGTACGCCACCTCGTACGGGCGGAGAGCCTGCCCGCCATGGCCGAGGCCGTCGTGGTGCTGGCGCTCATCATCCTCCCGGACGTGGTGTGGGCGCGGGCCTGGTGGCGGCGGCACGGCGACAGGCTGAGGCGGCTGGCCCGGCGGCTCAGGACGGGTCGGGCACGGCCGTGAAGAACTCGTAGCTGTGCCCGTCGGGGTCGCGGACGTAGACACCACGTCCGCCGGCGAGTTGGTTGATCTCCCTGTCCCAGCCGTTCATGGGCCCGGACCCGTAGTCGATCGACGTGGCGGCCCGCAGCCGCTCGATGACGGCGTCGAAGGTGACGTCGTCCACGAGGAACGCGTAGTGGCCCGGCTGCGGTCGGCGGCGGTCGTCGAAGTCGAGGGTGAGGTCGCCGTTGACCCGTACGGGGGCGAACGGGCCGGCCGGGGCGCCGACCCGCAGGCCGAGCAGCTCGGCGAAGAAGGCGGCGGCGACGGCCTTGTCCGCGGCCGGGACGATCAGGTGGTTCATGACGATGCCCATGCGGCACCCCTTCGACGCAGGACGGAAATGTGTGCGATACGCACATAATCATATATGCGTATCGCATGCAATCTGTCGTAAGGTGGTCGGCATGAGCGAGGAGTCGGCGTGAGCGACGAGGAAGAGGGCGGCGGGCCCGCGTTGTTCCGGCTGGTGCGGTTCTGGTCACGGCGGTGGGCGGGCCGGGCGTCGCAGGAGCTGACCGGGCAGGGCCGGCACGTGCAGCACATCCTCGTGGTGGAGGCCGTTCACACGAGTGCCCGAGACGAGCCCACCGTGGGCACGGTGGCGCACCAGCTCGGGCTCGACCACTCCGGCGCCAGCCGCATGGTCAAGGACGCCGTCGACGCCGGCTACCTGGCCCGCGCCACCTCCGAGCACGACCGCCGCCGCGCCTCCCTGCGCCTCACGGAACGCGGCCACGACCTGCTGGCGGGCTCGCGGGCCTGGCAAGTGGACGCCTTCGCCGAGCTGACCGCCTCCTGGGACGAGCAGGACCGGCGGCGGTTCGCGGGCTACCTGCGGCGCCTGGCCGACGAGGCGGGCGCCTAGCCTCCCGCTACAGGTGCCGGGTGCTGAACAGGTAGTTGCGCCGCCGATGGGCGACCTCGTGGGTACGCTGCCATCGGCCGCGCCACCAGATGTGCATCCGGTATCCCATCCCCAGCAGCGGCTCCACCACGTCGTCCGCGGCCAGGCCGTACTTGTCGAGATGACGGTCCTCGATCTCCAGCAGGAGGGCAGGCCGCTGGCGCTCGATCGTCCGCAGCCCGCCCTCCAGCACCGCCGACTCGAAGCCCTCCACGTCCACCTTCATGAAGTTCACCCACGGGATCCTGCGGGTCTCGCAGATGTGGTCGATGGAGTACACCGGCACCTCCATCGTCCTGCCACCGGACTCATCCGGGCGTTTCACATCCGTCAGCAGGTGGGCCCAGCCGTGGTTGGGCAGCAGCCCGAACCGGTAGGGCAGGCGGAGCCGCTGCCGTCCGTTGCGGGGGCCGAGCGCGGCATTGGTGGCGATCACCTGGCCGGCCCCCGCCGCCCGCCGCGCCCTCTCCAAGATCCGGTACGGCACGCGCAGCGGCTCGAAGCTGTGCACCTGCCCCCTACGCCCCACCAGGCGAGCGAGCGGAAAGGTGTACATCCCGTAGGCAGCACCGATGTCCAAACACACGTCACCATGCCCGACGAGCTGCGCCAGCCCGCGCAACTCCGACTCCCGGGACAGCGTGCGGGCCACCATGGCCGCCGTCGACAGTCTGATCATGCCCAGGACGGTAGGAACCAGGTCGGTGCGCCCGGATCCCCCTCAGGAGCGCAACCTCCTGCCGCGCCGTGCCTCCGCGGAGCTACGTCCGGCCACCACCAGGCCGCTCTCATAGGCCAGCACCACCGCCTGCGCCCTGTCGCGCAGGTGGAGCTTGCCGAGGATCCGGCCCACGTGCGACTTGACCGTCTCCTCCGCGATGGTCAGGCTTCGCGCGATCTCGGCGTTGGACTGACCGTCGGCGATGAGCCTGAGCACGTCGAGCTCGCGAGGGGTGAGCGCGTTCAGCCGCAACGCCTCGCGCTCGTCGATCGACTGCCTGCTCGTGAACTCCTCGATCAGCCGCCGCGTCACCGACGGGGCCAGCAGCGCCTCTCCCCCGGCCACCACGCGTACCGCGCTGATCAGATCCTCCGGCGGCGCGTCCTTCAACAGGAACCCGCTGGCCCCGGCACGCAGCGCCGTGTACACGTAGTCGTCGACGTCGAACGTGGTCAGGATCACCACCCTGGTCCCCGGGACGCCCGCGACCACGCGCCGGGTGGCCTCCAGCCCGTCGAGCCGCGGCATGCGGACGTCCATGAGCGCCACGTCCGGTCGCGTGCTCCTGGCCATGGCCACCGCCTCGACGCCGTCCGCGGCCTCGCCCACCACCCGGACGTCGGGCTGCGCCGACAACAGCGCCGCGAACCCTCCCCTGACCATCGCCTGGTCGTCCGCGATCAGTACGGAGATCATTTCCCCTCCAGTGGCAGCACGGCCCGCACGGCGTAACGCCCGTCGGCCCGCGTCCCCGCGAACAACTCACCGCCAAGCAGGGTCACCCGCTCACGCATCCCCACCAGCCCAAACCCAGCCCCAGCCCCAGCCCCAGCCCCAGCCCCGGACGCTGACTCCGCCCCCGCCTCGTTGACCACCTCGACCACGAGGTCTGCACCGTCCCGGCCGATCGTGACCGCTGTCGGAGCCCCGTTGGCATGCTTGATCACGTTGCTCAGCGCCTCCTGAACGATCCGGTACACGGTCAGCGACACCGACGCCCCCAGCTCGGGGACCGGCTCCTGCAGCTCCATCCGTACCGGCGTACCCGCCCGCCGCGCCGACTCCACCAACTCGGCGAGCTCGCCCAGCCCTGGCTGCGGCTCCGTCAGCGGACCGTCCCGATCACCCCGCAGAACACCCAGCAACTGCCGCATCTCACCCAGCGAGGCGCTGGCGGCGGCGTTGATGTCACGAAACTCCCGCGCCACCTCCCCCGACACCCCACCCTTGATCCGGTACGGGGCCGTCGCCGCCTGCACCGCGATCACGGACATGTGATGCGCCACCAGATCGTGCAACTCACGGGCGACCCGCGCCCGCTCCTCCAGCAGCCGCCGCTTGCCGTACTCCTCCGCGACCCGCAGCGTGCTCAGCCGCCGCATCTTGAGATGGTGCCCGAGCATCGTCGCGGTCAACAGGCTCAGCCCCCAGATCATCATGGCCAGCACCACATTCGGCCACCTGTACTGCACCCACGACGCCGACAACACCCCCGCCCCCAGCGTGATCAGGTACGCCACGGCGGTGACCCGCCACGTGGACACCAGCGCCACGGTGAACATCACCACCGCCTGGGGCAACTGATCGCTGATCAGCCAGGGCCCCCAGTCACCGACGCCGAGCGCCGTCGCCGCGAGCAGCAACCCCAGCATGCTCCACCACGCCACCATCGGCCGGTACCAGGCCACGACGACCGGCACTCCGTACAACACCCCGATCAGCACCCCGAGCCCGCCCAGCCCGAGCAGGTCCCCGAACATATACACGTTCAACAAGGCGACCACCCCTGCGACGGCGACGTACGGACGCCGCGACACCAACGGCCTCCCCGGATCGGCCGGCGAACCAGGCACCCGCGCAAGGTGCGCATTACGGAGGACGGTCAACACCCCCACAACCTACGCGGTCACACCACACACGATCAGCCCGTGCCCCAACCGGCCTCCAGCGACCAGCGAGGCTTTCCGTACCCCTCCTGAGTGCTCAGGAAGGCTGGCACCTCCCGGGCTTGACCTTCTTTGGCTCCCTGACTCCTCCAGGCGAGCACGTGCCCCGGCGCTGGAAACTTGCTGGGTCTATCTCATTGCCATCAAGGCGACGGGTCCGCGCGGCCTTCCTCGCGAGGTAGCCGCTCGGGTACGGGACGAGAGGGCGCATCCTTGGAATGGCGGCCGTGGCCCGTGGGCCTGCGAAAGAGTTCCGATACGAAAGCACCCGCCTCACACAGCACGGTTGCGGCAAGGCCGACGGCGACCGCGATCAGCCCGATAATGCGACGGGTCCGGCTCACCCCTTGAAATCTAATACGCCTCCGACCGTTCCAGGCGTCTGGTTCTGCCTGGCCAGTGGGATCCCGCGACCTTGGCCCTGCTGAGGGCCGCTGTGGCATAGGACCGTCTCCACGGTTTGGGGGGATTGACAGTACGACATCGAGCTGGAGCCAGCGGTGGGGGCTTGGTTGGACACTCTGTCCGACCGGGATCACGCTGCTGTCGAGGCCGCCGTCGAACGGCTCGCTGAATTCGGCGACCGGACGCCGTACGGTCATGCTCGCGACTTGGGTGACGGGTTGTGGGAGTTGCGCTTCGATATCGCACACCACTCGGTGCGCCTCACCTACTGGCTGGCCCAGGGCCGCCGGGCGGTGTTGCTGACCGCTTTCTACAAGACGCGAGACCGGCAGCCGCGCGATGTGGAGCGCGCTCGCAAGGCGATGGCTGAGTGCATGGCCGGCGGCTTGGAGCACGGCGCCGCGCATTGGATCTATGAGGGAAGGAGCTGAAGGGATGGCCGGGCATGGCAAGTGGAAGACGATCAAGGCCAAGCGGCTTGCCGGTGAGGAAGTGAACCCCGAGTACGCCGCGATGGTGGAGGAGGCACGGCTGGGGCAGGAACTCGGCGCGGCTGTATACCGCCGCCGGATCGAGTTGGGCCTGTCGCAGACGGAGCTGGCCGAGCGGGCGGGCATGACGCAGCCGCAAGTCTCCCGCTTGGAGGGTGGAGCGCACATGCCGACGATTCCACTGATGGTGCGGTTGGCAGTGGCGTTGGAGATTGATGTGGTGATGCACGGTGACGTCTCCGCGCCGGTGGAGTTTCGGGCCATCACCGCGGCGTGAGGAAGCGGGTGCCTTGACGCCCAGCTACACGGTTGACGTGACGCGAAAGACAGACGCACAACTGTGTGGCCCGTGGCGTGAGGCGTCGCGTCCGGTCACGCAGGACCCGCACCCATACCCCTGGCTGGGGCGAAGCGCGCGACGCTTTGGCTATACGACGGCAAGAGATCTTCCCCTGGTCGAATTCTGTGACCCTGAAGGAATTCCCAAGCTGACAGCACGGGTTCGATTCCCGTCACCCGCTCCACAAGGAAGGCCCAAGTCATCCCGCGCAGGTCGAGGGTATCGCGGCGAGGCTGGCGTGCGCGTGCCCGGAATGCGGGCGATTGGCGGCGACCGCTGAACCGTCTGGGTCGCTGGTAATCGAATCGGCTGGGGCGTCTGGGCTTGACCTTGACGCGACGTCAACGTTTCTCATCGGAGGTGAATCGTCGAGGAGAGGAACGTGATGGTCGAACCCGTGCTGCGGATCGTGGGATTCGAGCTCAAGGGCCTGGCCGCCATCGGGCAGTGGGTCGTACGCCGACGGCACGGGGTGCCCGCCGGTGCGACCGTCGTGACGTACGCCAAGGAGCAGGCGTTCATGCTGACGCTGATGGTGTTCGCCATGGCGGTGGAGACGGTGGTGGTGGACCTGCTGCTGGTGGCCCTCGGCGTGCCCGACTGGCTGCGGTACGCGGTGTTGGTCGCCGACGTGTACGGCCTGCTGTTCGGCGCCATGCTGGCCGCCGCCTGCGCGACCCGGCCCCACGTCGTCACCCCCGGCGAACTGCGCATCCGGTACGGCGTGTACTTCGACCTGCGCGTGCCCCGCGACCGCATCGCCTCCGTACGCACCAGCCGGGTCTACAACGAGTCGCACATGGTCGCGATCGAGAACGACCGGCTCACCGTGGCCGTCTCCTCGCAGACCAACGTGACGATCGAGCTGACCGGGCCGGTCACCGCCGTCCGCCCGTTCGGCCGCCGGGCCGAGGTCACCTCGATCCGCCTGTTCGCCGACGCGCCGGACGTGCTGCTGTCGGCCCTGCGTACCGGCGATCCCGTGCAGCCCCGAACGTAGGCGGACCACCAAGGAGGCGAGCGCGTGGCCGGGCGGCCGCCCGCCCGGCCACGACGGAGTCAGCCCGCCGACAGAGCGGTGGCCGACTGGGCGGCGGCAGTCCTGGGTGGGATGGCGCGCAGGTCGAAGGCGAAGCGGGCGACCGAGTCCGCGATCGCGTCCGCGTCGACGTCGAGCGCCGTCAGGTCGATGTTGGCGATCGTGTCGCACGCCTGGTGGTAGCACGGGTCGTACGCCACTCCCGCCGTCCCGCCGAACAGCGCCGCCTCCTCGGCCGTCTTGATCCCCTCGGCACCGGTGAAGATGCCGCCCGACGGGATCCCGACCGCGATGAACGGCCCGTAGTCGGAGCGTCCGTCGAAGTCGGTGCCGACGGTGGGCAGGTCGCGGGAGTCGTAGAAGGCGGAGAGCTGCCGTTCGATCTGGGCCGAGCCGGGGGGACCCGCCGGTGAGCCGACGTTGTCGGAGTCGTCGCCGTCATACAGCTTGTACGCGTAGTTCGGCGAGGCGATCATGTCGAAGTTCAGGTAGACCCTGATCCGGTCCCGCTGCGACTCCGACAGGGACGCGACGTACTGGTCCGACCCGAGCAGCCCGATCTCCTCTGCGGCCCAGAAGGCGAAGCGGACCTTGTTCTTGACCGGGAAGAACGCCATCTCCTCCGCCACTTCCAGGATCGCCGCGCTGCCCGAGCCGTTGTCGTTGATGCCGGGACCGACGGGCACGCCGTCGAGATGCGCGCCGACCATGACGACGTTGCGCGGGTCGCCGAAGCGGGACTCGGCGATCACGTTGTCGGTGGTGCCGAGCACGAGGTTGGCGTCGACCTTGAGCCGGACGGTCGCGCCCGCCGTGCCCGCCAGCTCCGCGCCCACGGCGAAGTCGGCGAACACCATCGGGATCCCGGCCCGCCACTCGCCGATGTCCAGCGGGTACGCGTCGGTGCGCCCCGGCTGGCCCTCGTTGAAGACGATGATGCCGGACGCTCCGGCCGTCTTCGCGTTCTGAACCTTCTGTACGAAGGCGCAGGTGCCACGCTGGATGAGCGCGATGCGGCCGGCGGTGAACCCGGCGAAGTCCGACTCCTCGCAGCCGCTGGTCGAGCTGGGCACCGGGGCCGGCGGCAGGGTCAGGTCCACGGCCTGGACCTGCGCGGTCACGTCGCCCGCCGGGGACGGCTGGAAGGAGAAGAAGTCCTCGTTGGGCACGTACGACTTCGCGCCGGGCGCGGTGAGGTCGAGGACCGGCGGGCTGTTCTCGGACCAGCTCTCGACGTAGTTGATCGGCTGCAACGTCACCTTGTACCCGGCCCTGCGCAGCTTGCCCGCCACGTAGTCGCGGGAGGCGTCGTAGCCGGGGGTGCCGGTGGCGCGGTTGCCGCCGTTGGCGTCGGCGATGGCTTGCAGGACGTCGAGGTGCTTCTTGGCGTTCGTCCCCTTGACCTGCTTGACGAGCAGCTTGGCGAACACGTCGTCGAGGCCGCCCGCGTGCGCGGGAGCGGCCATGGCCAGGGGTAAGGCGAGCACGGTGATCAGTACGGTGAGCGTTCTTCTCATTCGGGTTCCCCCACTGTGGACGGAAGTCGCGGCCACGTCCCCGAGGCGCCGCCTCCGGACGGTAACCCGGCAGAGGATCAACGAGAAGACCCACTCATGTGGCAAAAACCGGACATCGCCCCCGGCTACTCGGCGCGACGCGCGCGTGCCCGCCGCTTCCCCTCGTGCATCGCCTGTACGCGGGCCACCGGGATCGTGTGCCCCTCCTCGACGAGGTCGGCGGGCAGCCGCTGCGGCTCGGGCATGTGCTCAGCCCACGGGTCGGCCTCGGCCAGCAGCCCCGGCGCGGTGTGGATGGTGAAGTCGCCCGGCGCCACCCGGTCGAGATCGTCCCAGGCCACGGGGAACGACACGGGCACCCCCGGCCGGATGCGCGGACTGTAGGCGGCCGCCACCGTCGCGCCGCCCGCCCGCGTCGAGTCGAGGAACACCTTGCCCGCGCGATCTTCCCTGATGAACGCCGTGGTGGCCAGCGAAGGGTCCACCCGTTCCGCACGGGCGGCCAGGGCCCTGGTGGCCGCCGCGAGATCGTCCATCGCCGTGCCCTCCGCGACGGGTACGAACACGTGCACGCCCTTCGCCCCGCTCGTCTTCACCGCGCCCGCCAGCCCGGCGTCGGCGAGCGCCTGACGCACCAGGAACGCGCCGCGCACGGCCAGCGAGAAGGAGTCGTCGTGCTCGGGCGGGTCGAGGTCGAGGACCATGTGGGTGGGGTGGTGACCGGCGAACAGCGCCGGATGATATTCGACCGCCCGCTGGTTGGCGAACCACAGCAGCGTCCTGCGGTCGTCGCACAGCGCGTACGTGACCTGCCTGCGCGACGCCTCAGCCCACAACGACACCGAACGCACCCAGTCGGGGGCATATTTGGGGAGGTTTTTCTGCACGAACGGCTCTTGCCCTGGACGAACGCGGATGACCGAGAGCGCCCGGTCGCGCAGCACGGGCAGGATACGGTCACGGACGGCGTCGAGATAGTCGACCAGATCGCGCTTGGTGGCATCGGCACCGTCGAACAGCGGCTGGTCGAGGTTGGTCAGGGCAACCCCGTCACGCGTCTCATCAGCGGCCACCCGACCTACGATGCCCATATTCGAACGTGTGGTCAACTTCCCTGGCGGGGCCGCGGCCAGGCAGTACCAGCGGGTCAAGGCTCGTAGAATGCCACCTTCGCAGCAGCGATGACGTCCGGCCGTCCTGTCTTCGTCCGCATTCCCCCATCCTCCGGACCTCGGAAAAGAGACCGCGATGTTCTCCCATGACATGTGGCAGCGCACGTCCGACCTGATGAGCGCCGTCCACCGGCACCCCTTCGTCGTCGCCCTGGGCGACGGCACCCTCGACCGCGACCGGTTCGCGTTCTACATGGTGCAGGACGGCCGCTATCTGGAGGCGTACTCCAAGGTGCTGGCCACGGCCTCGGCCCGCGCCACGGATCCGGCCGACGCGGCGTTCTGGGCCCAGAGCGCGCACACCGCGCTGGCCGCCGAACGCCTGCTGCACGCCGGTTACATCGAGGAGCTGGGCGCCGACGCCAAGGCCCTGGCCACCTCGCCGACCTGCCTGGCGTACGCGTCGTACCTTCAGGCGACGGCCCTCACCGCGCCGTACGAGGTGATCGCGGCGGCCGTCCTGCCGTGCTTCTGGATCTACCAGGACGTCGGTACGGCGCTGCTGCGCCACGCGGGCGACGCCAACGGTCACCCGTACGGCAAGTGGATCTCCACCTACGCGGACCCGGGCTTCGCGGCCTCGGTCGAGCAGGCCAAGGGCATCGCCGACCGGCTCGCCGCCGCCGCCGACGGGGACACCCGCGAGGCCATGGCGCAGGCGTACTGCCGGGCGGCGGCGTACGAGTGGATGTTCTGGGACAGCGCCTGGCGGCGCGAGACCTGGCCGACACAACAGTGGCTCGCACCCTGAACGCCCTGAGAGCACCCTGAACGCCCTGAGCGCCGCGAACGCGGCGAGTGCCGTGAGCGCAGCGAGGTGCGTCAGCCGCCGGGCGAAGCCTTCGCCATCGCCTCCCTCTCCTCCCGGGTGGCGATGAGCCCGGCCGGCGCGAGAAGCGTCGACTCCTGGTACGGCGCCTCGGTGTCGGGCAGTGGCTCCCGCGACCTGATCGCCTTGACCCACACCCGGGCCGCGTCGAGGATCACCACGATGATCAGGACGGCGAACAGCGCCGCCAGGATGCCGTCGACGGTCGAGTTGACCACGATCTGCCGCATCGCGCCGGTCGTCTTGGCCGGTGCGAGGAGCTGCCCCTGATCCAGCGCCGTCTGGTAGCGGTCACGCTGGGCGAAGAAGCCGAGCGTGGGGTCGGGCGAGAACACCTTCTGGTAGCTGGCGGTCAGCGTGACCGCCACGTCCCAGGCCAGCGGTATCCCCGTCACCCAGGCCCACTTGAGCCGCCCGCTCTTGATCAGCAGGGTCGTGGCGACGGTGAGCGCCACGGCGGCCAGGAGCTGGTTGGCGATGCCGAACAGCGGGAAGAGCTGGTTGATGCCGCCCAGCGGGTCGTTGACGCCCTGGTAGAGGAAGTAGCCCCAGGCCGCCACGACCACGGCGCTGGCCGCGACGAGCCCAGGCCACCAGCTCACCCGCGCGATCGGCTTCCACAGGTTGCCCAGCGTGTCCTGGAGCATGAACCGACCCACCCGCGTCCCCGCGTCGACCGTGGTGAGGATGAACAGCGCCTCGAACATGATCGCGAAGTGGTACCAGAACGCCTGCAGCCCCGCTCCCCCGAGGAATCCGGAGAAGATCTGCGAGATGCCGACGGCCAGCGTGGGCGCGCCGCCCGTCCTGGCGATCAGCGTCTCCTCCTGGACGGCCGCCGCCGCGGCCTGCAGTTGGTCGGGCGTGATGACGAAGCCCATGTTGGTGACCGCCTCGGCGGCGCTCTGCACGGTGGCCCCGACGACGCCCGCGGGCGAGTTCATCGCGAAGTAGAGCCCGGGGCTGAGCACGCTGGCCGCCGTGATGGCCATGACCGCCACGAACGACTCCATGAGCATGGAGCCGTAGCCGATCATCCGGACCTGGCTCTCCTTCTGGATCATCTTGGGCGTCGTGCCGGACGAGATCAGCGAGTGGAAGCCGGACAGCGCACCGCAGGCGATGATGATGAACACGAACGGGAACAACGACCCGGCGAAGACCGGCCCCTTGCCGTTGAACGCGAAGTCGGTGAACGCGGTGGTCTGCAGCGGCGGCATGGTGACGGCGATGCCGACGGCGATCAGCACGATGGTGCCGATCTTCATGAACGTGGACAGGTAGTCGCGCGGCGCCAGCAGCATCCACACGGGCAGCACGGCGGCGACGAACCCGTACGCGATGAGCCACAGCGCCAGCGCCGACGGGCTGAGCGTGAAGAACGGCGCCCAGCTCGACCCCTGCACCCAGCCGCCCGCCACGATCGACAGGATCAGCAGCGCGACCCCGATCACCGTGGTCTCGACGACCCTGCCCGGCCGGATCACCCGCAGATAGAACCCCATGAACAGGGCGATCGGGATGGTCATCGCGATGGAGAAGACCCCCCACGGCGACTGCGCCAGGGCGTTGACCACGACGAGCGCCAGCACGGCCAGCAGGATGATCATGATGGCGAAGACCGCGATGAGCGCCGCCGCCCCGCCGACGGGCCCGATCTCCTCGCGGGCCATCTGCCCCAGGCTGCGCCCGTTGCGCCGCATGGAGAAGAACAGCACCACCATGTCCTGCACGGCCCCGGCGAAGATCACGCCCGCGATGATCCAGATGGTGCCGGGAAGATAGCCCATCTGAGCGGCCAGTACGGGCCCGACCAGCGGCCCCGCCCCGGCGATGGCGGCGAAGTGGTGGCCGAACAGGATCCGCCGGTCGGTCGGCTGGTAGTCGATGCCGTTGTCGAGCCGTTCGGCCGGGGTGGCCCTGCGGTCGTCGGCCCGCAGCACCTTGCGCACGATGAAGCGGGCATAGAAGCGGTAGGCGATGGCGTACGAGCCGAGCGCGGCGCACAGGAGCCACACCGCGTTGACGTTCTCGCCTCTGGACAGGGCGAGCACGCCCCACCCCACGGCACCGACGACGGCCACCGCCGTCCAGATGATGATGGAACGCAGCTTCACCCGTTACCTCCCTGAAGAAGGGCCATATATGGGGCGGCCCAGGCAGCAGCGCAGACCGGCGTCCGGCGGCAGATCGGAGGTGAACCGCCGCCAGCGCCACAGCGGACGGCAGTCGATCGTCACCGGAAGCTCGGCGAGATGCACCCAGGCGGTCGGATGGGCGTACACCAGATCGGTCGTCCCGAGCCTGCGCGCGCGCCGGGGCAGCTTGGCGCGGCTCAGCGGCCTGACCGAGAACTCGCCCGCGTCGGCACAGCACAGGCCCGTCACGTGCCAGTCGAAGAAGACGACTTCTTCGGTACGGAGGGCTTCTCGGGCGGCGGGAGTGAGCGTTATCGGGGACATCTGTGGCTCCTGAAAGAACAGGCAGCTCAGAAATTCACGTCCGCCGTACCCGGCGGTATGGCCGTTGAAACGTTTGTACGCCTCACAAGATGATCTCGGCCGGTCCGGGCACCCGGCGAGCAGGGGACGATCCACAAGGAGTCGGGACGAGCGGGAACGGGCCCACGGCCGGTCAGGAGTGCTCGGCCAGGCGGCGTTCCCAGGCCCAGGCGACCAGCTCGACCCGGTTGCGCATCCCGAGCTTGGCCAGGACGGCGGTCACGTGCCCCTTGACCGTGCTCAGGGAGATGCACAGCTCGGCGGCGATCTCCTGGTTGGTACGGCCCCTGGCGACGGCCCGGACGACCTCGGTCTCCCGCTCGGACAGGGGTTGCGAGGGCGCTCTGACGGGTTCGTCCATGGTGACCCCGGTGGCCGCGAGGTGGCGCAGCAGGCGCAGGGTGATCTGCGGTGAGATCAGGGAGTCGCCCTTGTGGGCCGCCCGTACCGCCTCGACCAGCAGGTCGGGGCCGGCGTCCTTGAGCACGAAGCCGGTCGCGCCGCCGCGGAGCGCGCCGTAGACGTACTCGTCGAGGTCGAACGTGGTGACCACGATCACGCGCAGCGGGTCGCGGGCGCCCGGCCCGGCCAGCGCGCCGGTCACCTCGATGCCGTCGAGGCGGGGCATCTGGACGTCCACCAGGCACACGTCCGGACGCAGCCGCCGGGCCAGCGCGACCGCCTCGGCGCCGTCCGCCGCCTCGGCGATCACGCGGATGTCGGGCTGGTCCTCCAGGATGAGGCGCAGGCAGTCGCGGATCATCGCCTGGTCGTCGGCCAGCAGCACCGTGATGCTCACCGCCACCCCCGACCACCGTCGCCCCGCCCCCGACCGCCATCGCCCTGTCCGCGATCGCCGTCGCCCCGCCCGCGACCGCCGTCGCCCCGCCTGCGACCGGCCGGGGTGGCGCGGTCCGGTAGCGGCAGCTCCGCCCGGACGGCCCAGCCGCCCTCGGGACGCGGCCCCGCCGTCAGCTCCCCGCCCAGGGACTCCACCCGCTCCCGCATGCCGACCAGCCCGTATCCGCCTCCACCACCGACACCGCCACCGACACCACCACTGCCACCGCCCCAACCGGTGCCGGGAGAGGGCGGGGCGTCGTCAGCGACCTCGACCCTCACCAGCCCTTCGGCCTGAGTGACGGTGACGGTGACCGCGGCAGCCTCGGACGCGTGGCGGGAGACGTTGGTCAGCGCCTCCTGGACCACCCGGTGGACGGTACCGGCCACCTCCGACGGCCACACCGGCTCCCCGTCGGGCAGGCGCAAGGACACCGAGGGCCCGGCGAAGCGGCCGACCAGCTCCGTGAGCCGTTCGGCGGGTCGGTACGCGTCGGGAGGCGGCCCTCCTGGCTCGCGCAACAGGCCGACCACCCGCCGGGTCGCGGCCAGTGCGTCGGAACCGGCGGCCTCGATGTCCGCCAGCGAGCCCGCCACCCGGCCCGGGTCCCCGCGGGCGACGAGCTGCGCGGCCCCCGACAGGGCCTGGAGTACGACGCAGGTGACGTGGTGGGCCACGACGTCGTGCAGTTCCCTGGCCAGCTCAAGGCGTTCGTGGCGGCGTACCCGGTCGGCGGCGGCCGCACGGCGGGCGTCGAGCAGCCGTGGCCCGAGACCGGCGGCGAGCGCGGCCAGCCAGGCCAGGCCGTTCAGCAGGACGAGCGCGGTGTGCGCGGAGCCGGAGAACAGGCTGCCCGCGACCACCGCCAGACCGCCACCGCCCACCGCCACGGCCTGCGGCGGCGGCAGCACCCTGATCGCGGACCCGACCAGCACCGACAGTCCAAGAGCCAGACCCGGCCCCGGCTCGGCGGGCAGTTCGGCCAGCCGCGCTACCACGATGGCGGCCACCGCCACGCCGAGACCGGCGACGGCCGCCCACCACCGGGCGCGACGGCGTACGAGGGCGAGCCCGCACACCACCGCGCCCGCCGCACAGTCGAACACCCAGTAGCCGCCGCCCCAGCTCACCGCCAGCCGGTACGCGCAGAAGGCGAGCACCACGGCGAACGCCACGCCGAGCCCGGCCTCCACCCATCGCTCCCGCACAAGCACACGCTAAGGTCGGCGCCTCGCACGGCGACACCGGCCAAAAGTACGGTCCCACCCCCGGGCCCGGCCGACGAAGAGCCGCCGAGACCGACCCGCGAGGCGTTTCACCCCATGGACAACATTCCGGCACGTTGTTACGTTCGCTGGAAAGAGGTGACAACGCTGTCATTCCTGGTCCCCCCGCGAGGAGCAGTGAACGCCGATGGTGTCTCGACGTACCTTCCTGTGGGCGAACGGCGTGGCCCTCGCGACCGGCGGACTCGGCATCGGCCCGCCCGCCACCGCCGCCACCACCCCGACCCCCCTCCTCCCCGGCTTCGGCCGCCCGACCCGCCTCGACTTCGCCGACCTCAGCACCCTCCACGGAAACGACCAGCTCCTCCTGACCACCCTCCAGGGAGTCGTCAACCGCAGCCGTCCCCGCCTCTACTTCAACTACGACGCCGCGAACCACGACGCCCGCTGGCTGGACAGCACCGGCGCCACCGTCACCCGCCACGACCGTCCGCTCGACCTGGTCGCCCGCTACCGCGGCGAGGTACGCGGCGCGATCGTGCACGACCCGGCCGTCCCCGACTCGGTGAACGTCGCCACCACGCTGGCCGGGCTGGAGAACGCCGTCGCCGCCACCGCCGACCAGGCCGCCGAGTACGGCCTCAGGATCGTCACCGACCTGCGCGGCCGTTTCGCCCCGGACGACGTCCTGGCCACCTACCGCTGGCAGCTCGACACCCTGTTCCCGCGCTGCACCCACGCCCTGCTCAGCGGCCTGCCGCCGACCAGGACCGTACGGGTGGAGGGCGTACGGTGGCGCGAGGTCGCCAGGGAGACCGAACGCGTCAGAGACTCCTCCAACCGGCAGGTGCGCACGTTCGACCTCAGCCAGGAGCTGTCCGGCCAGGACGGCGTCTACCTGCGCTTCCAGGACTCCCTGGGCGACGACGGCTGGGGCGCCTCGGTCGGCTCGGTCACGGTCAGGGCCGACGGCACGCCACTCGCCTCCTTCACCCCGGGCACGGACGCGGAGACCCCGTACCTCTTCGACGGCGTCAACTCCGCCCTCGGCGGGGAGGCCAACCGCTTCGCCGACGGCGGCAACTACTTCATCTACCGCTTCACCGCGCCCGCGGGGACCGGACAGCTCCTCGTCGAGGTGGACCTGTGGAACCAGTACCTGGTCACGGCCACCACCACCGCGCCCACGCGGATCGAGCCCTTCCCCTACTTCCGCGACTACACGGTGGCCAGGCGGGCCATGGTGTTCTGGCTGCCGCCCTCCGGCCAGACCGGGCGGCTCCTCGACGAGATCTTCGGGAAGGTGGCGCCGACCACGCCGTACGCGGGCTGGTTCGCCAACGACGTGGCCGGGGAGTGGGGCGGCGTGGACCGGGCCGCGCAGCACGCGGTCGAGGTCGTGCCCGCCGACTACTACATGAACGCCACCGTCCACGCGGGCGTGCCCGCCAAGATCTCCGACCGCGTACGCCCCCGCCCTCCTGCCACCCTGCGCAACCGCGTCTACCTCACGCTCACGGTGGGCGAGGGCGACAACATCCAGTACTGCCAGCGCAGGATGCGGGAGATCTGGGACGATCCGGCGCGCGGGCGCGTACCCACCAACTGGACGGTCAGCCCGCTGCTGGCCGACCTCGGGCCCGCGCTGCTCGCGTACTACCAGCGCACGGCCACCGCCAACGACCTGCTGATCGCCGGGCCCTCCGGCGCGGGCTACACCTACCCGGGCTCCTGGCCCCAGGGCGACCTGTCGGCCTACACGAAGCTCACCGGACGTTTCCTGCGCCGTACCGGCATGGACCTCGTCTACGCCTACAACCACCGCAGGCCCGAGGGCGACGGGTGGGTGGCCTTCGACGAGCGGATCGTGGCCTCGTACGCGGAGCACACGCCGCTGCGCGGCATCATCCAGTCGTGGGAGACCGGCGACCTGCTGACCCGCCTCGCAGGGCTGCCCGTGATCGGCAACCTCTCGCCGCAGGGCAAGGCCCAGGAGTACCGGGACACGCTGCTGAAGCATGTCGAGGGGTGGGACGGGACGGGCCTGCTGTTCGTCGCGGGGGCGGTCAACGCCTGGAACTGGACCCCGGCCGACCTCGCCGAGCTGGGCGAACTGCTCGGCGAGCCGTTCGAGGTCGTCCGCGGGGACACGTTCTTCCACCTGCTGAACGAGCACCTCGGCACGCGCTGACCGGCCCGCGTACCGATCCCACAGAGGGCGGGCCCGTCGATCTTGTTAGGCTCCGTGACGGGACCCGCCCCCACCTGACCATGGAGGCCGCCGATGCCACCCGAGCCCGCCACCACCGCCGACGGCACGGCCGGGCAGTACCGGCTTTTCGCGTCCATGGAGGCCCACGGAGAGTCCCCGCTCTACGAACACCTGGCCAGGAACGTGGCCGACGACCCCGTCCTGCTCGACCTCCTGGCCACCCTCCCCCCGGCCAAGCGCCAGCCCAACCTCCTCTTCGCCGCCGTCCGCCACGTCACCGGCGTCCCGGACGACTACGCCGACTTCCGGCGGGCCCTCCTCGGCCACCGCGACGCGGTCGTCGCCACGATGCTCGCCCGCCGTACCCAGACGAACGAACCGGCCAGATGCGCCGCGCTCTACCCGCTGCTCGCGTCCCTGCCCCAGCCCCTCGCCCTGCTGGAGGTGGGGGCGTCGGCCGGGCTGTGCCTGTTCCCCGACCGCTACGCCTATGACTACGACGGCGTCGTGACCGGGGACGTGGACAGCCCGCTGCGGCTGCCCTGCCACGTCGAAGGGAAGCTGCCCAGGCCGGGGACCGTCTCGGTCGCCTGGCGGGCCGGCATCGACCTCAATCCGCTCGACGTCACCGACCCGGACGACGTCCACTGGCTGCGTACGCTGGTCTGGCCGGAACAACACGACCGCCTGAGCCGGCTGGACACCGCGATCGCGCTGGCCCGAGCCGACCCGCCGCGCATCGTACGGGGCGACCTGAACGCCCGCCTCGGCGAGCTGGCGGCCGAAGCCCCTCAGGACGCCACGCTCGTCGTCTACCACACCGCGGTCCTCACGTACGTGCCGATGGCGGAGCGGGCCGCGTTCGTGGACCGGCTCGTTCGCCTCGACGCCCACTGGATCTCCCAGGAGGGCCCCGACGTGCTGCCCGACATCACCGCCCGCCTCGGGCCGCTCCCGCCGGCGCGGAAGCTGACGTACGTCCTGGCACTGGACCACCGGCCCGTCGCGCTCACCGCCGTCCACGGCGGCCTGATCCAGTGGCTGCCGTGACCTCCGGACGCCCCAGGCGTGCGGAACCGCCGCCCCTAGAGTTTCCGTTATGCCGACGAATCTCCACCTCATCCCTGTAACTTCCGCCAACTTCGACACGGCCATCGGGATCAAGGTCCGGCCCGACCAGGAGCGCTTCGTCTCGCCGGTGGTGAAGTCGCTGGCCGAGGCGTACGTGTATCCCAAGGCGGCCTGGCCGCGCCTCATCCTCGACGGCGACGACCACGCGGTGGGTTTCCTCATGGCCTTCATCGACATCGACTGGAACGGCACCGGCACCGACATCCGCTCCGGGCTGTGGCGCCTCAACGTGACCCCGGACGCGCAGGGCAAGGGGGTCGGCCGTTTCGCGGTCGAGTCGGTGGCCGCCGAGGTCAGGCGCAACGGCGGCCACCAGATGTACGTCACGTGGGAGCCAGGGGAAGACGGCCCCGAGGGTTTCTACCGCAAGCTCGGATTCCGGCTCACCGGCGAAACGAGCGGCGGCCAGACGGTCGGCGTCCTCGACCTGACGAGCCGCCAACCGTAGCACTCACACACCCCACACGAGCCTGATGAACACGATGAAAAACGCGCTGCCCACCGCCAACCACTGGGCCACCCGCGCCCACGCCGGAAGCTTCGCGCCGGGCTCGCCCGCCACGCGCCTCCTCGCGTAGACCACGAGCCCCAGCCCGGCGAAGATCACGGGTGCGAGCAGCAAGGTCAGCCAATCGACCAGCACCGGCATGTTCATCGGACGCCCTCCCCCTCCACCCACCAGACGCCCCACATCCTCCCCCCACCAACCCGGGACCCTTCCCACAGCCCACCGACCCGGGCTACCTACCGCCCGCCACTCAAGGAGCCCCGTGACCTCGTCTCGCCGCCCTCGCCGTCCTCCCCGGCCGACGCCGCGCCTCGCGTTCCGCGAGATGACCCCGACGCCCTGGACGACCTGGCCGCGCTACTGGGCGACCCGGACGTCATGCGCCACTACCCCCGCCCGAAGACCAGGGACGAGGCACTGGGCTGGATCCGGTGGAGCCAACACGGCTACCACGAACACGGGCACGGACTGTGGCTGGTCGCCCTCCGGAGCAACGGCGCGTTCGTCGGCAACTGCGGCCTGACGTTGCAGGAGGTGGACGGGGCCGTCCACACCGAGGTCGGCTACCTCGTACGAACCGGGCTCCAGGGGAACGGCTACGCGACCGAAGCGGCGGCGGCGTGCCGCGACCACGCACGCGACATCCTGGGCCTGGAACGGCTGATCGCGATCATCCACCCGGACAACGTCCCCTCGCAGCGGGTCGCTGCCAAGATCGACCTGACCTTCGAACGCGAGACCACGTACCGGGACCGCCCCGCACAGATCCACGCGACCACGTTCCCCGTGCCCGGACCGACCCCCGGCTCATGAACGAGCCCGCGGGAGCGCCAGGGCCGTTCAGGCGGGCGGCGGCCAGTTCCTGAGGACGGCGTCGAGAGCGTCCAAGGTCCGCTGCCAAGAAACCTCCACGTCGCGCGGGTGGCGACCGAACCCGCCCTGCGTCTCCAGGCTCACGTAGCCGTGGAACATGCTGCCCAGCATCCGTACCGCGTCCGTCTGGTCGGGCTCCGCCAGGTCGTAGCCGCGCAGGATCGCCCGCGTCATGTCCGCGTGCCGCCGCGCGGCGCTCGCCGCCGGCGTCTCCGGGTCGGGCTCGATCTGCGCCGCCGCGTACCTGCCCGGGTGTTCCTTCGCGTAGTCCCGGTACGCGTTGGCGAACGCCACCAGCGCATCCTTGCCCGCACGCCCGACCAGCGCGGCGGCGGCCCGGTCGGCCAGCTCGGACAGGGCCAGCGCCGCCACCCTGACGCGCAGGTCCTGGAGGTCCTTGACGTGCGCGTACAGGGCCGCGGGCTTGACGCCGAACCTGCGGGCGAGCGCCGAGGCGGTCACGTTCTGGAAGCCGATCTCGTCGGCCAGTTCCGCCGCCGCCAGGGTCAGCCGCTCCGGAGTCACTCCCGCACGTGCCATGGGCCACCCTTCTCGCTTTCTTACACCGTTTAAGTATTTGCATAGCATGTCTAGGACGACTAGCCTCGCCGCTCATGAGACCAGTCACCGAACGCGACATTCGCACATCATTCATCAACTGCTCCAAGGGTGAGGCCAACCGGCTCGGCCTGCCCAAGGACCTCGCCGACCTGCCGTGGGACGACCTCGACTTCCTCGGCTGGCGAGATCCGGGCGCGCCGGAACGCGCCTACCTCATCGCCGAGCGGGACGGCCCGCTGGTCGGGATCGCCCTCCGGGTGACGTCCGGCGGCTCGCGGGGCTTCACGGCACGCAGCATGTGCTCGCTGTGCCTGACCACGCACACGGGCGGGGGCGTGGCGCTGATGACCGCACGCCGTACCGGCGAGGCCGGCCGCCAGGGCAACTCGGTCGGACAGTACCTGTGCACCGACCTGTCCTGCTCCCTCTACACCAGAGGGAAGAAGGACACCGCGGGAGCCGGAGTCATCGACGAGTCCCTCACCTCGGAGGAGAAGGTCGCCCGCATCCGGCTCAACCTGCGCTCCTTCCTGAACAAGGTCGGATGACGACGGCGAGCGAACCGGCCCGGGAAGACGCGAACGACTGCTCGCCTCCCGGGCCGGCAGGGCGGGCCAGGGAGGGGGTCAGCGTGCCGGCGGACCGCCACGACCAGTCCGCGAAGAGGCTGGACCTGAACACGCAGGCGTTGAGCCTCTACCGGGCGGGCGCGGGCCGGGTCCTGAACAACATCGGCTGGTTCCACGCCCGCTGCAGCGCGGGGGGCGTACGAGGAGGCGTTACGCCGCTGCGAGGAGGCACCGTCCATCCAACGCGAGCTGAACGACCTGCCCGGCGAGTCCGCCACGCTCGACAGCATGGGCCAATCCACCACCTGCTCGGCCAGTACGAGGGGACGATCACCTACTACCGCCGCCCCCTGGCCTGGCGCCGCAGCGGAAAACGCGCGCTCGGCACCCGGACCCTGCAACCACTGGGCGAGGCCCAACTGTCCGCCGGCCGGTTACGCGAAGGCACAGACACGCCGCGGCACGCCCTCGACCTCGTCGCCGAACTGACCCCCGGCGACGCCGACGAACTGCGCGCAAGAATCAGCGCCTTCACCGAACCAGACGCGTCCCCCTCCCACCCCACACCCGAGACGGCCCCGCCCACGGAACACCCACCTGACAACAACAGTCCTCGGCGCGCGAAACCACAAGGCTCACCAAGCACTCCCACGACACCTCACTGGAACGAGATCTCAATGAAACGGCGCCTCACCGACCGCCGCAAGCAACTGGATCGGAAACTCCGGATCAGCCTGCCCCACCACGAGCGCAACCCATCGTCCATCCGCGCCACCCGGACGCCAGACCACCATCCTGTCGCTGAGCTGGCAGAGCTGGTCCATCGGCTCAGGCGCCGGGGCCTCACTCTCCAGCCAAGGCCACAGATCGACCGCCTCAGGCCGCCCCCAGCGCTCGGTCAGCACGGTCGCCAGCGCCTCGTACGCGGCGGCGATCTCTTCCTCCGCCGCCTCGACGACCTCCTCGCCGCGACCGTCCCAGAACTCCTGGCTGGCCTTCAGAACGTACACGTGATAGCCCTGCCCGCTGGAGCGATACCCCTCCCACGCCCCTCCGTCCACCGCCACTTGTTCCGCTTCATCTGGAAAGGGCCGGACGAGCAGTCCATCAACGGCGGCGAGCCGGTCTTCCACTGTCATGCATCAAGGCTAGTAACCCGGTACGACTTCACGGCCCCAACAGACGCCTCCCACTGATTCACGAGATCAGCGCTGCAGCCGGCCCGGGCGACCGGCAGAACTGGAGGACTCCCACTCGCCGTAGGGACGATCAGGTGTCGTAGAGGCCGTCCCAGGGTGCGTAGAAGCCAAGGTCATGGGGGTACAGCTCGGCGCACTCCTCGCCTTCGTGATCTTCCAGGATCAGGCCGAATACCACCCCATCGAACTCCAATCGAAACGGACGAATGGCGATGTCGCCGAACTCGAGGCCGGGTAACTCGGCGAGCCACTTACTCAGACGCCGATCAGCGGCATCCACCGACTCTCTGTGCCTGTCCTCGGCTCCGGTGCATTCGACGCGCGAGTCAAGGTAGTGACCTTCAGGGCCGAAACGGTGAAGCACGGCATACCACCGCTTATGTGACAGCCAATCCTCTGTTCTCGAGTAGCCCTTCCGGAACGCAGGAACAACCCCACCGAGGAACTGACCATCGCGCCACCGGCCGATGCGGTCTGTGTGGTAGTCGGGCTCATATGAAATCGGGATGACCTCGGGATACGTCACGCGCCGAACCATAGCCGCCTAGTACGACAACCTCCCGTCTCGCCCTCCTCGAACGGCTGACGCTCTCAGGCGGCCTCGCTGACGCGCGTTGTCGAGCCCTCGGAGCGGGGACCCTTCGCGGCAGCTCGACAGACGTGGGAACGACGGGATGACCGGGGACGCGACGGAACGCACGTTCCACGGCCTGCCGAACGGGACCGGGGGAGGCAGGTCGACGACGCTCAGCCCGTACACCCACGTCAGACCCCACTGCCTGATCACCAGCCCAAGGGCGCACCCGTAGATCACCGCGATGATCCACGCCAGTTCCGCTGACGTCGGCATCGCGGCCGCGACGCCACAGGAGGATGAGAGGTGGGATAGAGAGCATGAGCGAGCCTACCGGCAAGTATTCGATTGTCATGCCGCGTGACATCGCCGAGACCGCCAGTTCCCGGAGTGCTCCTTCCGGCCTGTCCGCCTACGTCGCCGCTGCCGTCGCCCGCCAGATCGAGCGCGACAATCTCAGCGAACTCATCCAGGTCGCCGAAGCCGAGCACGGCCCCATCACCGACGACGAAGTCCAGGCACTGCGCGACCAACTGCACCAGTCCCGGCGGGGACAGCCCAATGGTGGAACGGCCGCGTGACCCGTTCCCCCGCCACTCCCGGCGGCACCCTTGTCCTCGACAGCGAGGGGCTCGCCAAGGCCGTCCTGCGTGACCGTACGGTCACCGCATGGCTCGCTCTCGCCCGCGCTGACGACCTCCGCGTCATCACCTCTGCCGCCATCCTCGTCGAGGTGGTCCACCCCCCGCGTCAACCGGCCGGCCCTGGAGTGGACGTTGTCCCGCCCTGTCGTCGAGCCGGACACCGAACCAATCGCCCGCCACTCTCTTGTCCGACGCCGGCCTGTACGGGCACAAGTACGCCATCGATGCCGTGCTCAGTGCCACTCGCTGCCCCAGATCCCGTCACGGTCCTCACCTCCGACCCCGAGGACCTCGCCGCCCTGTGTGGCGTACGCGTCACTGTCGTCAAGATCTGACCGACCTCTCGTCGCCCTGGCCAATTGCACGATGATCATGCTGTCCACCAGGCGGCCAGCCTCACCGTGCTCTGATCGCTCGGACGTCAGCGGATCCCCCTGGCGAGGAGATCTTTGGCGGCCTGCGGCGCCTTGGCAGGGGAGCCGGCGTCAAAAGGTGGCTGGGGGTCGTACTCGATCGCAAGCTGGATCGCCTCGGCCGTGGTCCGATCAGCGATCTGCGCCGCCAAGGCGAGGGCCATGTCAATGCCGGAAGAAACCCCAGCGGCGGTCACGATCTTCCCCTGGAACACGACTCTCTCGGGCGTGTAGGTCGCTCCGAACGATTCCAGGACGTCGATCGCTCCCCAGTGTGTCGTCGCAGAGAGTCCATTGAGCAGCCCGGCTGCGGCCAGCAGCAGCGAGCCCGTACAGACGGAGGTGGTCCAGACACTCCCCTGGTGCATTCGACGGATCCAGCCGAGAAGCTTGTCGTCCTGAAGGAGGCTCCGGCTGCCGGGTCCCCCTGGAACGAGCAGTACATCGCAGAAGTCAACATCGGCGAACGCCGCGTCAGCGCTGATGGCCAACCACTTGGGGACATCACGCACCGGCCCGGGTTCTTCGGCGACGAACACGATCTCGGCATCAGGAAGGAATTTGAGCACCTCGTACGGGCCGACCGCGTCAAGGGCCGTGAACCGATCAAACAGCGGGATGGCGATGCGCACGATGACTCCTCCGGTTAGCTCGATCATGCTATGAGGTGGCGTCTTCGCTGTCGTGTCAGATTCGGCGCTCCCCTCTCTGCACACGCCCCACCGCCTGACGTTCCTACGTCAAGTGCGATCGCGTACCGGCGGCGCAGTGGGGTGACGCATACAGAGATCTCCGTGAAGACTTTCCCGAATACCACCCATTGGCTATGTGGCCTGAACCGGGCAGGTTCCTTCCCTGGGGCAGCACCATTGACGGCGATGAGATGGGCTGGCTGACGATTGGGGAGCCAGAAGAGTGGCCGTGCATCGTGGTCCCGCGCCATGATGCCCGCCAACCAGTAGGGACCAGCGGCCTCGCATAGAGCGCGGCCCGAGCCGCCGGCGACCGGGACCGACCCTCAAGCAGCATGCCCGGCCGCCGAGCTGCAGGAGCGCCGCCGCTCGATCTCTACAAAGACGATTCGGCAGTACCCAACAGAGAACTGCAGAAAGAACGCTGATTCGATCACGCTTCAGCAGCAAAGGCAGCTCAGCGCACTGATCGCTTTCCCTGCGATTCCCCCTATCCCCCTCGTCTCCCGGCCCATCGGGCATGCAACGGGCAGCATCGTGGCAACAGAATGCATGCTGGAGGAGGCTGCTTCTGGCACGGGCCTAGTGCCGCATCAGGCAACGTTTGCCCTCTTCACGATGCGTCGTAGGCGTGGGTTGTCGGTGTTGCGGTTTCGCCAGGCGATGTAGCGGTGGATCATGCTGCCTTGCTCGCGGTGGCTGGCGTGGTCGGTGCCGTTGAGGGTGAACTCGCGCAGTGCGGTGAACTGTGCCTCGATGCGGTTCAACCACGAGGAGTTGGTGGGCGTGTAGGCGATCTCGACGTTGTTCGCCTCTGCCCACTGCCCGACTCGCTTGTCCTTCTTGGTGGTCAGGTGCGGGCTGAAGTTGTCGCAGACGATGGCGATGCGGACCTCGGGCGGGTAGAGGCTGCGCAGGTAGCGGCAGAACTCCAGGAACTCGCCGCGCCGCTTGTGCTTCTGGGTTGCGTCTGACTTCGTGATACAGATCTTGGAAAGAATCAGACAGGATCGGCGTGCT